>NZ_JBTTIO010000036.1:0-44343 GCF_058323355.1 Thiogranum sp. | reverse complement strand
AGGTTCCTTTCACTTGACGTAAATCAAGAAGTTAATAAAACACTAATATTATTATGTACCAGCCTGGTGGGCCTGCAGGGGAGCATATTCAGGGCCACGAATCACCAGAAAACATAATTATTCATTTATTTTTAACTGCTTAGAGGAAAGGAACATGAACACCAACATAAAGATTTTCAATGCCGGGCTGATACTGGTTTCCGCCATGCTGAGCGCTCAGGCGGGTGCTGCTGATGCCGGTGACCGTCTGTACAGCGCAGTACCCCCCGAGATCGAGGCGCTGAGCAATCCCTATGTTTTTGAAGACAAGGTGGTACTCAAGCAGGGTAAAAAGCTATATCGCAAAAACTGCAGTACCTGTCACGGTACGCGCGGCAACGGCAAGGGACCGATCGGCAATTCACTGGAGCCCAAACCGACCAGTTTCCTGCATGTGTCCTACACGACACAGCATCCTGACCAGCACTTTTTCTGGGCCGTTCGCGAAGGCAGCCCGGGCACCGCGATGCCAGCTTTCAAGAACCAGTTGAAAGACGATGAGATCTGGAAAATTATCGCCTATCTGCGCTACCTGCCCGTCAAGTACGCCTCCAGGGTTACCAGGAACTAGAGCACTGACCATTACACCGGCACGCCCGCCCGGGCGTGCCGGTGTATCAGCAATACCCGCATTGATAAAGTATATTTGTGGCAGGTCGATACAGTGTCTGGACAGCTCGCAGGGTTGCGTTTTTGTTCCGGAACTACACGTTTACTCAACAGGTTAGGGCTGTCTGGTATAACGATGTACTCCGAAATGGATAAACGGCACAGTGCAGTCAGGTGACCGCGGGACATGGAGTAAGATGAAAATGCAGCTCATTCAGAATCTTAAAGTACGTTCCAGACTCATGGTGTTGGTGGTTCTGTCGATCCTGGCGCTGCTGGCTGTCACACTCACTTCCGTAAGCATATTCAAGCGCATTGATGCAGGCGTGGGCCGGGTCTACGATGACCACGTGGTGCCTCTCAAGTTACTTAAAAGTATTTCTGACGATTATGCTGTCAGTATTATCGATGCGATCAACAAGGCACACACAGATTTGATCTACCCGGATGAGGCGTTGACCAGTCTGCGTGATGCCCGCCGTCGAATAAAAGAAAACTGGAGCAGCTATCGAGGCAGGGAAATGGTCGGCCATGAAGAAGAACTGGCCACGACAATTGAAAAGGCCTTCGTTGCAGCAGACCAATACCTCAGTATGGTAGAGGAGACGCTGGTCGCAATGGGCGAAGACAACAACGGTGAACTTGGCCAGTACAACGGGCCACTCTATATGGTTGTAGATCCGGTTAGTGAGGCTGTTTCCGCGCTTTCCCAGTTTCACCAGGACGAAGCGCTGAAGGAGCGTCAGCTTGCCGGTAAGTTATACGCTGATGTAAGCAAATGGTTTGTCGGTGCGGGTGTCGCAGTTATTCTGCTGGTTTCGGTGCTGGGATACCTGTTCTCTGCTTCCATCTCGTCACCGGTTAACAGGTTGAGAAAAACACTGGAAACCATTGAGCGCGACTCCGACGTTTCATTACGCGTCGACCTGGACAGCAAGGATGAAGTGGGTCAGGCGGCTGTTGCACTGAACAAGATGCTGACAAAGTTTGAAGCCATTCTGTCCGAGGTGAACAGTTCTACGCTTCAACTGGGAAGTGCTTCCAGTCAAATGTCGGCCCTTGCCGAACAGGGTAATGAAGGGGTGCACTTGCAACTACGTGAAACAGAGCAGGTAGCAACAGCCATTAATGAAATGACGGCAACAGTGCAGGAAGTCGCAAGGAATGCCGCGCAGGCGGCTGAAGCTGCGGCGACAGCCAACCAGGAAGCGCGGGAGGGTGAGGGTATTGTTGATAAAACGACGAATACGATCACCAGTCTGGCGGGTGAAGTGGAAGCCGCCGCACAGGTTATTCATCAGCTGGAAGTGGACAGTGAGAGTATCGGAACGGTCCTTGACGTGATACGTGGCATTGCCGAACAGACCAACCTGCTGGCATTGAATGCAGCTATCGAAGCGGCGCGTGCCGGTGAGCAAGGTCGTGGTTTTGCCGTGGTCGCCGATGAAGTGCGTACCCTGGCCAGCCGAACCCAGCAGTCGACACTTGAGATACAGAGCATGATAGAGCGTGTGCAGTCGGGTGCGGTCAAGGCTGTGCAGGTCATGGAGCAGGGCCGTACACAGGCACAGGCCAGTGTCGAGCAGGCTGCAGCAGCCGGCCAGTCACTCAAGGCCATCACACAGGCCGTCAATACGATCAACGATATGAATACCCAGATTGCCAGTGCCGCTGAGGAACAAAGCGCGGTAGCCGAAGAGATAAACCGTAATATCAGTACGATCAGTCAGATTGGTGATCAAACGGCCCAGGGTGTCGGGCAGACCGCCGCCGCCAGTGAAAATCTCGCGCAACTGTCAACACAACTGCAGTCGCTGGTGGGTCAGTTCAAGATGTAGAGTGCCCCCGGGTTTAGCTCGCAATACTATGCTTGTGCGGTGCCAGCATAAGAATCAGCGACTGTGCATGCTCCGCGGCTTCCCTGCCCAGGTCCGTCAGATACCCCCCGTCTTTCTGGGTCACCAGACCTTTCTCGTACAGACGCTGCACGGCTGCGATTTTCTCCGCTGCCGCGGATGAGTGGATCTTGATACCCTGGTCGCTGCTGCGGAGACTGTAATACATCAATATATTGAGTTCAGCGGTTTCTTCTTCGGTGTAGTGCATGGTTTTTTACCTTTTCGCTTCCGGGTCTTTCCTGTCAACCGCGCCGTTTACACAAGGCCTTGTGGTACCCGCTGCTGCGGCTGCCGGGCAGAGGCCAGAAAGAACGCTGAATCATTATACATCAGAACCCGGGAAGGCCCTATAAAACAAGGCTATATTACTCGATTATGGTGGGGTCATCGCCGAGGAGGGGTTCCAGAACGGGCTTAAGGCCATTTCGAATAGCCTGTTCTGGCCGAAAAGCGACAGTACGGCATAGCCTTTCTCCGGGTCGCCGTCCCCGGCGTGGTCCTGAAGTTCGCACTGATCGAGATCGACAGGGTGTTATTCTGTCTTGTAATCCGGAACTTCAACCTCAAATGCGCTGAATTCAATCCTGTCCAGATGACCGTCTTCATTTTTATCGGCCTGCTGGTAGTAATGGAACACGCGATGCTTGCCCCTGGCCTCATACAGGCTGATATGGCCGTCCTGATTTTGATCCAGGTTGTCAAAACGCATTTCAGATTTGTCGGAGTCTTCTGCGGCCAATGCAGTCATGGCAGACAGGCAGGTAATCACAACCACTATAAACGTATGCTTGATCATGTCGGGATCCTCTTCTCTTATTTGAGTCTAGACGAACTCATCCGGTGTTCAATTCAACCCTTATGAACTGGCTGGGAACTCCCGCTGGCTGGAGTGGCGCCAGGGCTTTCCGCGAAAAGACGACCTGGTCGAAGCCTGGTTTGACCGGGCGGACCAGACTGTGCCTAGAGCGCATCAACCGTACTGTGCAGTGGTTCCGCGAAGCAGCCTGCCTGGATACCACCGGGATTCAGCGTATCCCCGGTGAGTTGCAGCGAATCAATGACGCGCAACAGCTCGTCGAAGTTACGGCCAGAACTTCGCGGTCAGTTTGCCCATGGCCGCTCCGGCGGGAATCACCAGCAGGGTCAGGATCAGCGATAAATACACAGCCGGCATGGCACTGGCGTGAGCGGTGTGGATGATCTGGGCGCCAAAGCGGGCGACAAGATCGGCAAGCAGCAGGGCGACACCTGCACCGATCAATGGACAGCACTTTAGAATCCCGGTGAAGGTTCCATACACGAGGTAGGGCATTATTCCCGGCATCAAAAAAGCGCCGGAAAGCCGGTATGCTCCGGTTGGCTGTGGAGCCAGTGCTGTTAGCGTTGCCAGAATACAGCCCGCTGTCACGATCCAGTAGGCCACAGGCGTTGCGATTGCCCTTTTGCTGCTCATCTTCACGGCCTTGTCACCCATCTTGTCCAGGTATAGACAGTATTATCTATATGGCATGCTCGGGAGCTGCACCTTAAGCTCGCTTGAGGGCGAGCGTCAGCCCGTCAGCGATCGGTACAAGGCTGATGTGTACCCGGGTGTCGGTATGTAAAGCTTCATTGAATGCCCGGATGGCCCGGGTATCTGTGTCCTGGCAGGATGCATCAATCACGCTTCCCGACCATAGTGTGTTGTCGATTGCAATCAATCCGCCGGGCCGCAGCAGTTCGAGCACCTGCTCGTAGTAGGCAAGATAGTTTCCCTTGTCCGCGTCAATAAAGGCGAAATCGAATGTGCCCGTGTCACCGGCCTGTATCAATTGATCCAGTGTTTCCAGTGCGGGGGCGAGCCGCAGGTCGATCTTGCCGATGACGTCTGCTTCACGCCAGTAGCGCTGTGCCACGCTCGTCCAGGGTTCACTGATATCGCAGGCCACCAGTCTGCCATCATCAGGCAGTGCCCTTGCGACACACAATGCGCTGTAGCCTGTATAGACTCCGATCTCAAGAGCTTTGCGCGCGGCCATCAGCTGTACAAGCAATGCCATGAACTGCCCCTGTTCCGGTGCTATCTGCATCATCGCCATGGAGTCCTTCGCGGTCTCCTCGCGCAGACGCCGTAATAGCGGGTCGTCGCGGAGAGACACGGACAGTACGTAGTCATATAGCGCATCGGGCAGGGTGAATGTTTTATTGGACATATGCTGTTCTCAGGATGCCTGGATCTTTCCACAGGCACGGTTGGCGGGCACGGCCATGTCAAGCAGCCTGGGATCGGGATGCTTCAGGTTGTTCATCATTTCCACATACTCATCCCGGGACGTTACCTGGAGTCCTGGGTTATAGCGTTTTTCCTCGTAGATACTGCTCACTGTCATACCGTTATACGGGATACGTTCTCCACCACGGGGTCGATAATGAGCGCCTCACCGCCACGTCGTTGCGCGATCAGGTAAGTGTATGAAAAAGACTCATAATCTAACATCTGTCTGAAGATCATTGTCTGCCCCATCGCCTCATCATCGATTTCTCCCTCCGGCATCCCGGTTGCCGGATAGGTTAATTAATAGCACAGTCTATAGTTACAGGTGCAGGGCTGTGCGAAGTCAGGTAGTGGGATAGAACCTGTTTTACTGTGGTTTTTGCGAGGAAGCCTGTCCGGTGGATGCCATTGTCGAAACGCGTATTTTCGAGTACCACTTCAAAGAGTGGCGCGAGCTTATTTGCGTCTCATAATTGTTATGACACGCCGGTTTCAGGTAGACGGAGGTCTGGCAACGATGTCGGAGCGCTATCGCATTGAGTATGACTCCCAGGGTGAGCTGCGCGTTCCGGCGCAGGCCTTGTACGGCGCGCAGACGCAGCGTGCGGTGGAGAATTTCCAGATCAGCGAGTTGCGCATGCCAGGGTTGTTTATTCGTGCGCTGGGCATGATCAAGTCCGCTGCAGCCCGGGTCAATGCAGGTCTGGGCCTGCTGGACACCGGTATGGCCGGGGCCATCAGCACGGCCGCGGACGAAATCGCCACCGGCCAGCATGACGAGCAGTTTCCTGTGGACGTGTTCCAGACCGGGTCGGGCACCAGCACCAACATGAATGCCAACGAGGTCATCGCACGCCTGGCCTCGGTACGTTCGGGTCTGGCCGTGCACCCCAATGACCACGTCAACCTGGGTCAGAGCTCCAACGACGTCATCCCGGGCGCCATCCATGTCAGCGCGTGCCTCGACCTGCACAACGATCTGTTACCGGCCCTGGAACAGTTACGTGCCACGCTCGCCAGCCGTGCTGCGGAGCTGTCCGGCGTTGTAAAGACCGGGCGTACGCATTTGATGGATGCGCTGCCGGTACGGTTGGACCAGGAAATGGGTGCATGGCGCACTCAGATAGAAAAGGGCATGCAACGCATTACTTCGGGCATGCAGCACCTGCGTCAGCTTCCCCTCGGTGGCACCGCGGTCGGCACCGGCGTCAATGCACACCCCGATTTCGGACAGCGTGTCGCCGCACTGCTGTCGCGCGAGACCGGGATCGACTTCGTTATCAATGCAGACCTGTTTGAAGGCATCGCCACGCAGGATGCCGCCGTGGCGATGAGCGGTCACCTGAAGACACTGGCGGTAAGCCTGATGAAGATCAGCAATGATTTGCGCTGGATGAACTCCGGGCCGCTTGCCGGGCTGGGCGAGATTACACTGCCGGTGCTGCAGCCCGGCAGCAGCATCATGCCGGGCAAGGTGAACCCGGTGATACCGGAGGCCGTGGCCATGGTGTGTGCCCGGGTGATCGGTAATGACATGGCAATCACCGTCGCAGGGCAGTCCGGTAATTTCCAGCTGAACACGATGTTGCCGCTGGTGGCCCATGAACTGTTGCAGAGTATCAAACTGTTGGCCGGCGCGGTGCGTGCGCTGGATGAAAAGGCAATCCGTGGCTTCTCCGTCAACCATGAACAGCTGGCCCGCGCATTAATGGGTAACCCGGTGCTGGTGACGGCTTTGAATCCTGTTGTCGGATACGAGCAAAGTGCCGCCATAGCCCGTCGCGCCTGGACAGAGGGGCGACCCGTGCTCGATGTGGCCGGGGAGATGACCGACATCAGCCGCGCAGAACTTGAATCACTGCTCGATCCCGCTCGCCTGACAGGGAAACAGGAAAAGTAACCGTGCATCACCGGAATTTGAACTAGACTTCAGGCAGATGTCCCTGTTTCCTGCAATAACAACGCCGGTAGCGGGGACAGCCATCGGACAGAACCGGAGATACTGGATATGTCGGAAAATGCTGAAACACTGACACTTGCACCCACCAGGCACGACAAACTCGGCGTCATTCACTGTGGGGTCACCCGTGAAGGTTTCATCGCTGTCGGTGGTGATCCATGCAATATTGATGATGGTGAGGAGATACTGTTTGAACGCGTTGGTATCAAGGCCCGGCGTCAGGGCAGCGAGTACACGTTTACACGGGTAACGCCGACAAGCTGAACGGAAAACACCCTGCGGCGCGTTCTTGCAGCCGAAGTCAAGGATGCATGACGTATGCGGACTGGCACATTCCGTTGTCACGCTGGGTGTGCGGTGTTATTTTGCGCGGTGACGAAGGTATGATGACGCCATGATCAGGCCAACTCACCCGCATGCCTTGTGACACGGCGACCGATTGACCCGAATGTGGCCCGCCGGGTCATCCTGTTTGGCAGTGAAGGCGGTTATTCCCGCCCGGTGTTCGAACGCCTGCTGTCAAGCGGTGTACAGGTTGATGCTGTCGTTCTACCCGCACCAGACCGTACCCCTATCGACACCCGGTTTCCTGTCAGTGTGGAAACACCGGTACAGTCTACCGGTTTGCCAGGCATGGCAGCTGCACACGACATACCGCTCTACCGGCCACAGACACTTGATGACCCGCAGCTGATCCGGAAGCTCGGCACACGGGCCCCGGAGTTTGGTCTGATTGCCTGTTTTCCTCTAAAGCTGCCGGCGGCACTGCGAGGCGTACCGCGCCTGGCGTGCTGGAATCTGCATCCGTCGCTGTTACCGGCCTACCGCGGTCCCGCACCGCTTTACTGGCAACTGCGTCTGCAGGAAACTCGCACCGGCCTGACCCTGCACGAAGTCACTGACAGGGTTGATGCCGGCAATATTGTTGCACAACAGAGACTGCCACTGCCTGACAAGCGCGGCAACGCCGAGCTCGACGCCTGGGTGGCCGAATTCGGTGTGAAGCTCTTTATCCAGAGCATGGCCGATTGCCTGCATGATCGACTGGCATCGATACCGCAGGACGAGGCCCGGGCCAGTTATCACCCCCGGCCCGATCAGCATGAATAACTTGACCTATGCGCGCCTTGAATCTACGAAGAGACCGGGATCTGTGGCACGCCATCGATTCCCATCATAAAGGTCCCGCCGTTGGAAAAAACGGGTTGATAACGCTGGACAGAACCAGGATAGAGATGAAATCATCGGCATACCTGCAATCCTGGTAACAGGATAAACATCACCCTGTCCGCGCAACACCATATGACCACTATTGGGTTGATTATCGCGAGGTGGGTCACCTCTGAGCAGCGCCATCAAGTCCCGATTTTCAAACAGATTGAGCTGCAATCAGTACGGTTGGCCGTTGGGTATGCCGGTTGTCAGGGAGCTGGAACAGGGCCTTTGGGAAATCGACCCAGGTTCTGGGAATGCGTGTAAAAATTGAGCTGGATACGGCCTGAACGGGCATAGTCACCGTTTCAGAATGAATAAGAATAAACGCAGAGAGGCCGTTGGTAACCTGGAGGTGGTGTACACAGAGGTGGACGTGTCTGAAGGCGTCGTATATTTTTGCGGTCTCGTTTTCCATTTGTTTCACTCAGACGCTCATCAAAAATGATTAAGTTGTTGCTTTGTCATTGAATAATTGGCCTAACAGTCACAATATTTTCATTCAATGACGCGCCAACGATGCCTGATTTATCTAATACTGCTATATTTTCCAGCATTAGTAGTACTATGAATGAGGTTGGTAATATATTGTTATTTTCTGAATTCCCGGCTTTGAGCGGAGCATTTGAAGCAACGGGAAACCTGTATATCGGTAACTATTCATCGCTTCAGCCTGTTCCGTTGCCTGCCTCAGCAGTACTGTTTCTCTCTGGTTTAGTTATGCTCGGTAGCGGAACGGCCGTTAACGAATACATCCAGCAGACTGACAAAAGTGGCTGATGCGGGCGTTATGTGCTAAATCGCATTTTTTAAGCGCAGGTGCTTATGAAATGCATGGAAGTTTTTATCAGAATGAAGTAGTGGCAGGCTATACTCAATACAGAAGGTTGCGATAATCGAGTCAATCGTTTTTCTGACGGTAACGCCTTTCTTTCTTAGCAGCCTGAAATTATCGGCGCTTTTTACAGCGATGCTGGTATTGAGCATGTTGAATACGGTAAGTGATGCAAGTAGTTTCTTTGCGGTTTTGTAGTCCTTGTCATTTCTGAAGCCCTGCAAAACCTCAGCAAGAATCAAATCTCCGGTGGCAATAGGCTCAATGCCAAGCAATGAATCAAGTTTGTCAGACTCAGGTGTCGAGATGCCGTTGAAGTAATCAACCCAGACACTGGAATCGACGAAGATCATCTGTTGAGTCTCATGCTATCAAGATCGCCCTCCCATTTGAGCTTGCCCTTAAATTTCTTGATGGCTTGCTGTTTGTTTAGTTTAATCAGTGCCTTGAGGCCAAGCTCAACTGCCTCACGCTTGGTTTTGGCGCCGGTGAGTTTAAGTGCATCAGCCATGAGTTTGTCATCGATAACAATATTGGTGCGCATAATCACTCCGAATGTGTATAATCTAATGCATATGTACACATTAGAGCATATCTGGAGGGTCGGTTTCAAGCGCCCATGTAGCGTACATACCCCCTCATCAATCTGTACCTTCGAGATTGTGCAGTACATGCCGTGACTTGAAGATAAAGTGGGCGTAAAACGTAACAAATGCGAAGAGTCCACCTGGAGTCGAAATGTAAAAGTATGTTCATCAGCGTTCTTGATCTTTTGAAAATCGGAGTGGGTCCGTCAAGCTCTCATACCATGGGGCCTATGCTGGCTGCTCGGGAATTTTTGCACCTTGTCAGGAACTATTGCCTGACGCACAAGGTTCCCGCGGGCATCGTTATTCGGTGCACGCTAAAAGGTTCTTTATCCGCAACAGGAAAAGGCCATGCAACGGATCGTGCTGTAGTGCTGGGTCTGAATGATTACTTGCCTGGGGATGTGGCAAATGTGGATCTGGATACGCTCGTTGATCAGGTCTGGAAAAACACCTCCATTGATATCGATGGCACACACAGCGCCTTATTCTCTGCAAGCAAAGACATTATTTTTGATACCGGTAAACCTTTGCCGGAACATCCAAATGGTATGATTTTTGAGTTGCTTGATGGCAATGAAGAAGCGCTGCTCTCCGAAACGTACTTCTCCATCGGTGGCGGGTTCATAAGCACATTATCTGAAATCAGCCAGTTAGTCGCACCGCTTGAAATGAAAGCCGTTGACGACTTTCCTTATGGGTTTGATACGGTGCAATCGATGCTGGCCATGTCAGATCGCAGTGGTTTATCCATTGCAGAAATGAAGAGACGAAATGAGACTGTTTTTATCTCCGGGCAAACCCTGGATGAGGGGCTGGATTTAATCTGGCAGGCGATGAGGCAATGTATAGAAAGGGGGTTGGACACGGAAGGCACGTTGCCTGGAGGGCTGGACATACAGCGACGCGCGAAAGGATTACACCAGCAACTCAAGGAGCAGCCGGATCGGGCAGATGTTAACGATTGGTTGTGTGCCTATGCCATGGCTGTCAATGAGGAAAATGCGGCCGGGCATATGGTTGTTACTGCGCCTACAAACGGTGCGGCGGGTGTGATACCCGCTGTTTTGTACTATTTGGAGATCCATCAAGGTGGAACGACTCGGCAAGTGAGAGATTTTTTGTTAACGGCCAGTGCTATCGGCGGTCTTATTAAACATCTCAGCTCAATTTCCGGGGCGGAAGTGGGGTGTCAGGGAGAAGTAGGGTCTGCCGCCTCCATGGCCGCGGCCGGGTTATGTGCTGTTCGGGGAGGCACCCCCCAACAGATCGAACATGCGGCTGAAATTGCTCTCGAACACCACCTGGGTATGACGTGTGACCCTGTGAACGGTCTTGTTCAGGTGCCCTGTATCGAGCGCAACGGTTTTGGTGCAATCAAGGCATATACTGCCGCCTCTCTTGCTATGCACGGGACGGGCGAACACTTTATGTCGCTGGATAAATGCATTGCTGCAATGAAACAAACGGGTGAGGAAATGTCTGAAAAGTTCAAGGAAACGTCCCTGGGCGGGCTGGCTGTTACGATTACAGAATGCTGATGACAAGGGGTTTTTTACCACTTTTTTTACGCCCCGTTTCCCGGTATCGTAGCCGCTCGAATTTCCAGTGCAGGGTAGACGATGTCGATTAAATCCGATCGGTGGATTCGCCGCATGGCGGAGCAGGAAGGCATGATTGAACCGTTCGTGTCGGGGCAGGTGCGCGAGCATGAGGGTGTGGGCCGGGTAATTTCCTATGGCACATCGAGTTACGGCTACGATATCCGCTGTGCCGACGAGTTCAAGATCTTCACCAACATCAATTCCGCCGTGGTTGATCCCAAGAACTTCGACGACAACAGTTTCGTCAATGTGCAGTCCGATGTGTGCATTATCCCGCCCAATTCCTTTGCGCTGGCACGTACGGTGGAGTATTTCCGCATCCCGCGCGATGTGTTGACCATTTGCCTGGGCAAGTCCACCTATGCGCGTTGCGGGATTATCGTCAATGTCACGCCGCTGGAACCGGAGTGGGAAGGCCACGTGACGCTGGAGTTTTCCAACACCACGCCGTTGCCGGCGAAGATCTATGCGAACGAAGGTGTGGCGCAGGTGCTGTTCCTGGGCGCGGACGAGGTCTGTGAGACGTCTTACCGGGATCGCGGCGGCAAGTACCAGGGACAGACCGGGGTGACGCTGCCCAGGGCCTGAAGCGCGCTGTACTAGTCGGCGGCGTCCTGCGCCGGCTGCGGGTTGAAATCAACTTTCTGCAGCAGGATTTCCACTTTGATACCGGCTTTTTTCTGCTTCAGGAAGCGTACCGGGAAGTAATCCAGTGCCGGTGCGCCCCATACCAGGCTTTTGTCTTTTTTGTCGTCCCTGCGCTCGGCACGGATGGTTTCGTAGTTCCCGAACGGCAGCTCGATGTTTTCCCGGCCGGTGACTTCAAACACATAACGTTTGATACGTCCACGCGTGGCGACGGGGTATTCCAGCCGGGTCTTGCCGTCGCGCAGGTCGAACAGCATGGCCATCTGCATCACCAGGCTGTCCAGCGTGCCTTCCGGCATTTCAATGTTCCAGTGTTTGCCGGCGCCGCGGTTTTCGACGCGTAGTTTTTCCCAGTCGAACAGCAGGTGGGCGTTATCATCGTCATCGCCGTGCTTGCGTTCCGAGCGGAATTCCAGCGGCTGGATGCGGCCATCCACGTAGCGCCAGCGGCTGCTCTGGGTGGAGGTGTCCGATCCCAGCAGGGCGGCGACTCCGGTTGATTTTGAGCGTTGCCGGTATACGTATTCGTCAGCGCCTTTATGCACCAGGGAGAAGGTGGCTTCGCCAACCTTGATGCCATTGACGCGCACGAGGTATTTCGCAACAAACTCGGGGTAGGGTTCTTCTGCACCGGCGGCGGCAGGTTGGGTGGACAGTGAGATGATGATCGCCAGGATGAGCGCAGTAAAGCAGCGCAGCAGCGGGCTCAATCCTGATGTATCCGGGTGTCGTGTCACTGCGCCTCCAGTTGTTTCGGTGTTTCCAGTCGTTTGCCGTCGAGGTGCACGCCGTCGTTTTCCAGCGTGACACGGCCTTCTGCAATCCACTGTATGACAGTAACGTAGAGACGGTGTTCCTGTTCCAGAACGCGTTGCGCGAGGGTGTCGGCATTGTCATCCGGCTGTACCGGTACACGCAGCTGGGCAATCACCGGGCCGCCATCGAGTTCTTCAGTGACAAAGTGGACGCTGGCGCCGTGTTCCCGGTGGCCGGCCTGGAGCGCTCGCCGGTGCGTGTCGAGGCCACGAAAGTCTGGCAACAGGGAAGGGTGGATATTGATCAGGCGCCCGGCATAGTGACGCACGAACGCAGGCGACAGGATGCGCATGAACCCGGCCAGTACCACCAGCCCGGGGTTGAACAGGTCGATCATGCCCTGCAACGCGTGATCGTAGGCTTCACGGTCGGGGTAATCCGCGGCATCCAGCGCGATGGTGTCGATAGTGCGCTCGCGGGCATAGTCGAGGCCGGGCGCGTCGGCACGGTTGCTGATGACAGCGCTGACCACGGCGGACAGTTTACCGGCGTCAATGGCATCCAGGATGGCTTTCAGGTTGGAGCCGCGGCCCGAGATCAGCACCACCAGCTTCAACGGGGCTGTCGCATCAGTCATTCAGTTCGACGCGCGCCTCGCCCTTGCCGGCTTCCACGCTGCCCAGTCGCCAGGCACTTTCGCCCTGCGCGTTCAGCAGCGCGAGGGCCTTGTCGCACTCGGCTTCCGGTACGCAGATCACCATGCCGACGCCACAGTTGAGGGTGCGGTACATCTCGAAACGCTCCACGTTGCCCTGTTCCTGCAACCAGCGGAACACGGCCGGCCACTGCCAGCTGGTGGTGTCGATGCGGGCGACGGTGTTTTCCGGCAACATGCGTGGCAGGTTCTCCGGCAGGCCGCCACCGGTGACGTGGCACAGACTGTGAACGTCGACCTGTTCCAGTAGCGCCAGCAGTGACCTGACGTAAATTCGCGTGGGTTCCAGCAGCCAGTCGATCAGCGGTTTGCCATCCAGCGGCATGTCGAAACCGCTGTCGGTGACGTCGAGGATTTTGCGGATCAGCGAATAGCCGTTGGAATGCGGGCCGGAGGAGGCCAGCGCAATCAGCGCATCGCCGGCCTGTACCGACTGGCCATCGATGACCTTGTCCTTTTCCACAATGCCGACACAGAAGCCGGCCAGGTCGTAATCCTCGGCCTTGTACATGCCGGGCATTTCAGCGGTCTCGCCGCCGATCAGCGCGGCGCCTGCCAGTTCGCAACCGCGGCCGATGCCCGTTACCACATCGGCGGCAGTGTCCACGTCCAGCTTGCCGGTGGCATAGTAGTCGAGGAAGAACAGCGGCTCGGCGCCCTGCACGATAATATCGTTGACGCACATGGCCACCAGGTCGATGCCGATGGTGTCGTGTTTGCCGCTGTCGATGGCCAGCTTCAGCTTGGTGCCGACGCCGTCGGTGCCGGATACCAGCAGTGGCTGGCGGTAGCGGTCCAGCGGCAGTTCAAACAGGGCACCGAAACCCCCGATGCCGGACACCACGCCGGGACGGCGGGTTTTAGCAACGACGGGCTTGATGCGTTCGACGAGTGAATTGCCGGCGTCGATATCGACACCGGCGTCACGGTAACTGATCGACGAACCGGAAGATGAGGAATTCTGGCCGGACACAGCGGACTCCAAACGGGAAAAGCGCCATGGTACTAGGAAACCGTGGCCGGTGAAATGCACCCGGCGGTTGGGTGCCGGGTGCTGAGACCTGTTATCGACCTATGGTAAGGTACGGACTCGATATTTTCGGGGACAGTAATGAGAGGAACGATTCTGCGTCGCGTGCTGTTGTGTGGTCTGTGCCTGCTGGCCTTTGGGCAGGGAGCGCTGGCGACGCGCCTGGATACGCTGTTCCAGGCTGATGCGCCGGCCAGCGGACGCGACGCGGAAGCGCGCAAGGCGGCGCTGGAGCAGGCACTGGCCACGGTGCTGGTACGCATCACCGGGGACGCCGCTATTACTGACAACGCGGCGGCTCGCGCGTTACTGCATAACCCCGGGCGTTTCGTGGCGCAGTATCGTTTCAATGAAATGCCTCCGGCTGCACCGGATGAAGCGCCGCAGTTGCGTTTGTGGGCGCAATTCGACGAAGTGGCGTTGACGCGCGAGTTGCGCAAGCTGGGCCTGCCCTACTGGGGCCGTGACCGGCCGGATGTGCTGGTGTGGCTGGCTGTGGATGACAATGGCCGGCGTTTCCTGTTGTCTGATGCCAGCCAGAATCCGCTCGTCGACGCGCTGCGCGAAGCGGCACAGCACAGCGGTCTGCCGGCCAGCCTGCCGTTGCTCGACCTTCAGGACCAGCGTGCGGTGAGTTTTTCCGACCTGTGGGGCGGGTTCCTGGGCCCGGTGCAGAAAGCCTCGGAGCGCTATCGTCCGCAGGTGGTGTTAATCGGCCGTGTGCGCCGCTCGTCCAATGGCTGGAGCGGTCAGTGGTCGTTGCTGGGTGCAGGCGCCAGCCAGAACTGGACGCTACATGCAGACAGTGCCGAGGATATTGTGTTCAGGGGCTTGTCGGAGGCGGCCGGTCTGCTGGCCAGCCAGTATGCCGTAGTGGCCAGCAATGACCAGGGCAGTCGTGTTGTGACGGTGCAGGGCATTAACCGGCTGGATGACTATGCACGGGTGCAGAAGTACCTGGCCTCACTGAGCCCCGTCGAGCAGGTGCAGGTAGCGATGGTGCAAGGCGATGAAGTCCGGTTTTCCCTGCAACTGAACACCGATGAACAAAGTCTCGTGAGACTGATCCGGCTGGGCCGGGTGCTGCAGCCGGTTGCGACCGAAGTCGATGCGCCCTGGCAGTTCCGGTTGATTCAATAATCCTGTCAGTATGCAAGCACGCGATATCCCCAACCTGATTACCTTCGGCCGCATTGTGCTGGTGCTGCCGGTGACCTGGGCGTTGCTGGAAGAACGATACCTGCTGGCACTGGTGCTGTTTTTTGTTGCCGGGTTTTCCGATGCGCTGGACGGTTTTCTCGCCAAGCACTATCACTGGACCAGTCGGCTGGGTGCACTGCTTGACCCGCTGGCCGACAAGGCGTTGCTGATTTCCTGTTATGCCGCCCTGACCTGGAACGGTTTACTGCCTGTCTGGTTGCTGGCGCTGGTGGTATCGCGTGATATCGTGATCGTGGCCGGGGCCGTGATATATAACTATCACGTGGAACGGCTCGAGGCGCAGCCCACCCTGATCAGCAAGCTCAATACCGTTTTGCAGATCGTGCTGGTGTTGCTGGTGCTGTTTCACCAGGCAACCGGTTACGGTGACAGCCAGTGGATTAGCTGGCTGGTGTATGCCGTTACCGTCAGTATTATCTGGAGCGGACTCGACTATGTGATTACCTGGGGCCGCCGGGCACGGGAACATTCATGAGTCATCAGCTGGCGCTGGAGCTGCAACTGCGTGCTTCGGCGCGTTTTTCCAGTTATGTGGCCGGACCCAATGCCGAACTGGTACGCCAGCTGTGCCGTTGCGCCACGGGTGAGGGCGAAGCTTTTGTGTTGTGCTGGGGTCCATCCGGTTCGGGCAAGACACACCTGTTGCAGGCCTGTTGTCACACGGCCACAGAACACGGTCGCAGCGTGGCCTATCTTTCCCTGAACGATGTCGATGTTATGCCGCCCGCAGTACTGGAAGGCTGGGAACAGTTCGACCTGGTCTGTCTGGATGATATTGAGCAGATCGCCGGCCGGGCAGACTGGGAAGAAGCGGTATTTCACCTCTATAACCGTGTGCGTGAACGGGGCGGCCGGTTGCTGGTCAGCGCGCTGTGCGCACCGGCGCAACTGGATATCGGCCTGGCGGACCTTGTGTCGCGGCTTGGCTGGGGCGTGGTATACCCGATTCATGCGCTGGATGACGATCAGCGCCGCGAGGCCATGCAGTTGCGTGCCAGGCAGAAAGGTTGCGAATTGCCGGATGAAACGGCCGTTTACCTGTTGCGCCGCCTGCCGCGTGAGTTGCCGGCCCTGTTCGACACACTGGACCGGCTCGATGAAGCGTCGCTTGTGGCGCGCCGCAAACTTACGGTTCCCTTCGTTAAATCAGTGCTCAATAATTTGAATAATTTGGGGTCAGAGTAAAAACTTGCGCTTGGCGAAAGTTTTTACTCTGACCCCAAATTATGACCCCAAATATGGGTTTTGTTTTGGTGAGGTGGCGCGTATCCAGGCGATACCGGCCACCAGCCAGCAGGTCGAGAGGATGATTTCCGCCAGCGCACCCCAGCGGGCCACGGGTTCGCTCCAGGCCTCGATGACACCGTGGGTGAAATAGAATAGCGACAGGAACAGGCTCCAGGCGATGGTATAGCGGCGCGCATGCAGCATGCCGCGCAGTGCGAAGAATAGCGGCAGCGCCAGTAGCGCAATCGCTACGGGTGGAATCAGCAGGCCGGGCGGCTTGAACCAGCCGATCCACACCGGCAGCAGTGCCATGATGCCGAAGTAGCCGAACAGGGTCAGTGCGTAATAGAGTCGTGCCCTTGAACTCACGGCGCTTCGAGCTTTCGCGCTGTTTCGGCGAGGCGTTTGCCCATCGCGAGGCACAGGCGTTGTTCTGCATCCGTCAGCGGGTTCTTGCTGTCGGTGCCCGCCAGGTGACTGGCGCCATAGGGTGTGCCGCCGGCATCGGTGTGCAACAGGTCGGTTTCACTGTAGGGGATGCCGGTGATCAGCATGCCGTGGTGCAGCAACGGCAGCATCATCGACAGCAGGGTGGTTTCCTGCCCGCCGTGCAGCGATGAGGTGGAAGTGAATACAGCCGCCGGTTTGCCGGACAGTTCGCCGCCCAGCCACAGGCTGCCGGTGGAATCGATAAAGTATTTCAACGGTGCGGCCATATTGCCAAAGCGGGTGGGGCTGCCGAGTGCCAGCCCGCTGCAGTCGCGCAGTTCGTCGAGGCTGGCATAGGGCGCGCCTTGCCCGGGAATACTGTCTTCAACGGCTTCGCACACGGTCGATACGGCCGGCACCGTGCGCACCACGGCCTGCATGCCGTCGATTTCTTCCACGCCACGGGCGATGAGTTGCGCCATTTTCTCTGTGGCGCCGTAGCGACTGTAATAAAGCACCAGAATGTTGCTCATGGTCAGAGGATCTCCAGTACGGTTTCCGGGGGACGCCCGATGGCGGCCCTGCCGTCCTTGATGACGATGGGGCGCTGGATCACTTTCGGGTACTGGACCATCAGGGCAATCAGTTGCGCGCGGGTCAGCTGCGGGTTGTCCATGCCCTGTTCGCGGTATTCGTTTTCATTGCTGCGCATGAGTTCGCGTGGCTCAAGGTTGAGCAGTGTCAGGATATGATCGAGCTGAGCGGCGTCCGGCGGTGTTTTCAGATATTCCACCACGTCGGCGTCGATCCCTTTTCCCTGCAGTAATTCGAGTGTCTGGCGTGACTTGCTGCAGCGTGGATTGTGATAAATGGTAACGTCGGTCATCGTGTCGGACTCCTTGCAGATCGCGGCCGTATTCTGCGTGATCGAGCCGATCCAGTACAGAGCTTTCTTGACCCGGTCATAGCGCAGTGCTAGCGTGTTGACCCTATTGATATAGCACCCATTGCGAATGTTTGACCATCAACTTAAAACAGCAGGTTTACGCACACCCGGTACCCGGTTTCTCACCCTGTTGCTGATCACTGCGTGGCTGTTTGTCGGGGTGGGGTGCAAGACGGCGCCCGTGCAGGAAATGAGCGAGGCACGCCAGGCCATTGATGCCGCGCGTGCAGCAGGTGCGGAACGGTTTGCGAACACGGAACTGGAGCGGGCGCTGACGTCCCTGAAGACAGCCGAGCAGATGCTCAATGACCGCCGGTTTCGTGACGCCCGGCGCAGTGCGCGCCAGGCACGCGACGAGGCTATCCAGGCGCGCCAGGCCGCGCAGGACGCCAGCGCCGAGTAAGCTGGACCAGGATAACGTCAGGGAGGGAATTTTTCCCGGCCTGATACGTCCTTTCGGGTTAATGCGGGGGTATAGTATGGCCCGTCTGGATTGCTTGACACCCGGTTCATACGGGTGGTAGCTTCACAAAAACGCCGAAAGACGAAAAAAGTCTCAAGGATCAACCACTAGCGGAGTAACTTTCATGAAAAGAATTCTTAACGGCAAAGCACTGATTCCTGTCGTTCTCGCCCTGGGTCTGGTTGCAGGTTGTGCCACTACGCCCAAGGAGGAACCCGCGCCGAAAGGACCAAGTGCAGAAGTCACGCAGGCAATCAATAGCGCCAAGTCCGCTATTGCCAGTGCCAAGTCCGTGAAATGGATCTGGCGTGATACCGAAAAATTTCTCAAGAAGGCTGAAGCTGCTGCGGCAAAAGGTGACGAGGCGACAGCTATCAAACTCGCCAACAAGGCACGCAGCCAGGCCGAGCTGGCAGTCAACCAGTATTACCTGGAAGCCGCCAAGGTGCTGTACGCCGAGGCAGGAAATGCCAGTGGCCTGACAGCCGGGCAGAAGAGCACGCTGAATGCGGCCGGTGCCGCCATTGGCAACGGTGAGGGACGCAAGGCTTACGATCTGCTCAATCCGCTGGTGACAGAGCTGCGTGCAGCTTCCATCAAGGTTGAAGTGGTGCGTGGTGACAGCCTGTGGTCAATCTCCGGCAAGTCTGATGTGTACAACAACCCCTACCAGTGGCCGTTGATCTACAAGGCCAACCGTGACCAGATCAAGGATGCAGACCTGATCTACCCCGGCCAGATGCTGACGGTGGACCGCAACCCGACAGCGGCTGAAGTCGAAGCTGCCGTGGACCATGCGCGTAACCGCGGTGCCTGGTCGATCGGTGTGGTGGAAGAGAGTGATCGCAACTACCTGGGGGGTTCGCTCGAACTCAGGTAAGCCGTACTGCCCGTATCGGCAGGTCAGGTAAAAGGCCCTTCGGGGCCTTTTTTGTCAGTCAGAAAGCGTGTAGATGAAGCGTTCGTAACCCGGTTCGGATTCCAGTTGCTCGATGCAGCGCGCCGCATGCGGACCGCGTTTGTCGTGCAGTGTGAACGCCATGCCCGCCTGTAACTGGTCGCAGTGGGTCGTCAGGGTGAGGATGCGGTCTGAACCGCGTTTCTGCATGGCGGCGATGGCCGGTCTGTAGTCACCGCCGAGACCGGTTTCGTCAGGCAGCCGGATAATCACCGGCTGCGGGTCACGACTCAGGTATTGCAGTCCCATTTCGAAGCCGTTACCGGTATCAGCTTCGACCAGCCAGCGGCAGGCGGCGAGTACCCACCTGGCCTGTGTACGGGTCCCCGGACGACGCAGGGCGACCAGTTGACCCACCCTGGGATAAGGCCGCTGATTGCCCTGGTAGCGGACCGCCACGCCGCCATCGCCACGGTTCAGGCTGGTGCAGGTGAATGCCGGCGCGAGTGGGTTGGCGCCGGCTTCGGGGGCTGCATGTTCACTGATGTTGATGACATCCTGTTCGCCGGGGTTGATAAACAGCGATGGATCAAAACAGCGTCCCTGGTTGATCATGCAATACGCACTGTCCAGTCCATTGACCAGTTCAATACGTGCATGCGCGTCTTCGCGGTTATTCTGACGGTCCGGCCTGGCTTCCCAGAGGGCGTGCAACTGGCGGAAGGTGTGCAGCAGGGTGGAGGCAGGGATGTCTGACGGCAGGCCGACGGCCTGTGCCTGCCGGTATTGAGCCAGCTTGTCGATATCGCCGGCGAGTTGCTGAACCAGTTCTTCCACTTGCAGCACCAGCGTGGTTTCACGCAGGCCATTGCCTGGACGCCAGGTTTCCATGAGCGGGTAGCCGGGGTGCTCGCCGTTGTTATCCGGGTTGATGTCAATGGAACTCAAGGCCATGTGGTGACGGAAATAGCGGTCGAGTGCTGCGACCATGCCGGTGGGCAGGTGATAGGGGTCGGTTTGTCGCAGCAGCGCGGTCAGGCGGAAACATTCATCCAGCTGTAGATTGCCTGCGCCGGGCAGTTCGCCGCGGTAACTGGCGCGATCGTTTTCCACTGCAAAGCGGAACAGTGCCAGGCACTCGCTCCACAGTGCGCGCGGCGCACGCTGGTAGTGGCTGTAGTAATGGGCCAGTTGCAGTCCCAGGGTGTAGATGGCGCCGAGCAGCGCCTGGGGCAGCTGGCGCGCTTCAATAAAGCCGGCTTTCTTGTTGACCAGGTCGTCGACAATAATCTTGTAACCGAAACAGATGTCCTGGCACAGGCGTTTCAACAGCGCGCTGATGAGGTCATTGTGGCTGATCTTGGTCGGCAGGGCGGAGCTGAGTCGGTGCCAGGCATTCAGGAAGTCGCCCAGCGTCTCGACACGTGCGGTGACGGCCATGGGCTGGCGATTCATGATGCGCAACTGCTGGCTGGCGATACTGGCCGCGCGTTGCAGGTCCAGGTAGGGAAGGTTGTCCAGCCACTCGCGCACCTCGCGCGGTTTGATGTGGATAGAGGCTCCCGTTCTGTCCTGCGCCGGTATTGTGAGTTGCAGTGTTTGCACGCGTCCCTGTCTTCCCGTCCTCGGTAACGCCCTCTATATCGGTTGGTTTTGCCAGATCTGGACTACTCTGTGACGATTTCTATGCCGGCAATGCGCTGTTTCCACTCCGCGGGGCCGGTCTGGTGGACAGAAACGCCGTGGCTGTCGACGGCAACGGTAACCGGCATGTCTTCCACCTCGAACTCGTAGACGGCCTCCATGCCGAGTTCCGGCCAGGCGACGATACGGGCGCTGCGGATGGCTTTGGAGACCAGGTAAGCGGCACCACCGGTGGCAATCAGGTAGACGGCGTGATGTTTTTTGATGGATTCGATGGCCGTCGGGCCACGCTCCGCCTTGCCGATCATGCCGATCAGGCCGGTTTTCTCCAGCAGTGTATCGGTGAACTTGTCCATGCGCGTGGCTGTGGTGGGGCCGGCCGGGCCGACGGCTTCACCCCTGACCGGATCGACCGGTCCGACGTAGTAAATAAAGCGGTTGTGGAAATCCAGACCCTCAGGCAGGGCTTCGCCCCTGGCCAGCGTGTCGACAATGCGTTTGTGCGCCGCATCGCGCCCGGTGAGCAGGTGGCCGCTGAGCAGCAGGGTTTCACCCGGCTTCCAGTCGCGGATGGCCCTGGTATCGAGTTCGTCGAGGTTGACCCGGCGCGAGCGGGTGGTCGGGTCCCAGGGGATCTGCGGCCATTCATCGAGCGACGGTGGTGTGGCGAATACCGGGCCGCTGCCATCGAGCTCCAGGTGGATGTGCCGGGTCGCGGCGCAGTTGGGGACAATGGCAACCGGGCTGGAGGCGGCGTGGGTGGGGTAGTCGAGTATTTTTACGTCGAGCACGGTGGTCACGCCGCCCAGCCCCTGTGCGCCAATGCCGAGCTTGTTGACGCGGTCGAGAATTTCCAGCCGCAGTTCCTCGACGGTGTTCGATGGGCCGCGTTGTTGCAGTTCATGGATATCGATGGGCGCCATCAGTGATTGCTTGGCCAGCAGCATGGCTTTTTCCGAAGTGCCACCGATGCCAATGCCGAGAATGCCCGGCGGGCACCAGCCGGCGCCCATGCCGGGCACCTGGTCCACCACCCAGTCCGCCACGCTGTCGCTCGGGTTGAGGATGGTGAAGCGGGACTTGTTTTCCGAGCCCCCGCCCTTGGCCGCCAGGGTGATGGACACCTTGTCACCGGCCACCACGCGGCTGTGAATCACCGCCGGGGTGTTGTCGCCGGTGTTGCGGCGTGCGCCCGCCGGGTCTTCCACGATCGAGGCGCGCAGCGGGTTGTCGGGGTTGAGGTAGGCGCGGTGAACGCCTTCGTTGATCATCTCCTCGACGGTCATTTTCGCGTCCCAGCGCACGTCCATGCCGATATCGACGAATACCGTGACAATGCCTGTGTCCTGACAGATCGGTCGCTTGCCTTCCGCGCACATGCGGGAATTGATCAGGATCTGGGCAATGGCGTCGCGCGCCGCCGGCGACTGTTCCAGTTCCCAGGCGCGGTGCATGGCATGGACGAAATCGAGCGGGTGATAATAGGAAATATACTGCAACGCCCCTTCGACGGTCTGGATAAAGTCTTCCTGGACAATGACGTTCATGGGCTTTTCCTGCGAAAGGGAACAAATGGCGCGACTACCGGGTCCTAGCTTACAGTTTAGCCATTCACGTGTTAAAGAACCATTCCCTTTGCGAACCCCAAGGAACCCCTGTATGCGAGCCCTGACCCTGATCTTTCCCTTGCTGTTTTCCAGTGCACTGTTTGCCGAGCCGGTGGATTACAGTCTTCCTGACCTCAATGGCAAAATGCACTCACTGGCAGACTACAAGGGCAAGTGGGTCATCGTGAACTACTGGGCCACCTGGTGCCCGCCATGCCTGGAAGAAATCCCCGACCTGGTTAATTTCCATGAAAAACACCGCGAGCACGGCGGGGATGTGGTGGTGCTGGGTGTGAATTTTGAGGATATCAGCAAGGAACAGCTTGCCGATTTTGTCGAGGGACAAATGATTACCTACCCGGTATTGCGTTCCGAACCGCTGGCCACCACGCCGCTGGGTTCGGTGCCGGGCCTGCCGACGACCTATATCATCGCGCCGGACGGTACGCCGATGGCTCGCCAGGTCGGGCCGGTAACCGGCAAACAACTCGACGATTACATCAACAGCAAAAAAGCAAAGGCGGCAGACAAGTAAGCCGCCCGGCCGTTACGGTTCTATATCAGGGCGGCGACCGGTAATGGCCTTCAGGGTAAACGGCTGACGGTCGCGCACGCCTTCAATGACAAGTTCCTCGCCCGGTCCGAGCTGGGCGATCAGCGCCATGGCCGAACGGGCGTTTTCCACGTCCTTGCCATTGATGCGCTCGATGATGTCCCCCGGCTTGATGGATGCCCGATCCGCCGGCCCCCCACGCAATACGCCCGCAATCAGCATGCCGCGGGTATTTTCCAGCCCGAAGCTTTCCGCCAGCTGCGGGGTGATGTCCTGTGCCTCGATCCCCAGCCAGCCACGTTCCACATGGCCCTGTTCAATAATCTGTTGCATGACGTTGGCGACCAGCGACACCGGGATGGCGAAGCCTATGCCCTGCGAGCCGCCCGAGCGGCTGTAGATTGCCGTATTGATACCAATCAGCTCACCCCATGAATTGACCAGCGCACCGCCCGAGTTGCCGGGGTTGATGGCGGCATCGGTCTGGATGAAGTCTTCGTAGCGGTTGATGCCCAGCTGGCTGCGGCCGGTGGCGCTGATGATGCCGAGCGTGACCGTCTGACCGACACCGAACGGGTTGCCGATGGCGAGGGCGACATCACCAACGCGCAGGTTGTCGGACGAGCCGAGGGGGAGTACCGGCAGGTCATCCAGTTTGATACGCAACACGGCCAGGTCAGTGTCCTTGTCCGCGCCAACCAGGGTGGCCCTGGAGCTGCGTCCGTCCTGCAGCAGCACCTGTATTTCATCGGCGCCGGCAATCACGTGGTTGTTGGTCAGCACATAACCCTGTTTTGAAACAATCACGCCGGAACCCAGGCTGGTTTGCAGTCGCTTGCGGGGTCCCAGCTGGTTACCGAAGAACTGCTGGAACAGCGGGTCGTCGAGCAGGGGGTGGCGTTTGCGGGTGATGACCTTGGCCGTGTAGACATTCACCACGGCTTTTGCGGCAGGTTCGACCGCATCGGCATAGGAAACAGGCCCGTTGCCTGCGTGGCGGGACAGGTCTGTTTGCGTGTGCGGCGCAACCTGCTGAACCTCGACGACAGGTGCCTGTCGTTCGAACCATTCCGGTCTGAACAGCAACAGCAAAAAGGCTGCCACGATGCCGACGGTTGCCGCTTGCAGGAAAAAGGACACAGTATCACGTATATTCATAGGATCTTCATTTGTCAGGGGTTGCGCGATTATTGCGGATTGCTGATGCGAAGGCGAATTTCACGGATTTCGGAGGGGAATACAGGTGACGAGCCGCGACGAGCTTGTGCGCTATTGCGACCAGTTGCTGGATGCCGGACGTTTTCGCGACTATTGCCCGAACGGCCTTCAGGTCGAGGGGCGTGCCGAAGTGGCGCGTGTGGTCAGCGGCGTGACGGCAAGCCAGGCGCTGATCGAGGCAGCCGTGGCGAAACAGGCCGACCTGCTGCTGGTGCATCACGGTTATTTCTGGAAGGGCGAGGACGCCTGTATCACCGGTATGAAGCAACGCCGGCTCAGATCCCTGCTCGCTGGCAACGTCAATCTGCTCGCCTACCATCTTCCCCTGGATGCCCACCCGGAACTGGGCAACAATGCCTGCCTGGCGCGGCGTTTCGGCCTTGAGATACACGGCTGGTTCGGCGACGGGCAGGGGCCTGAGCTGGCCTGCGAGACAACCGTGGATCAGCCCCTGGCTGCAACACAACTGGTGGCGCAGGTTGGCCAGGCACTGGGCCGGGAGGTGCAGCACATTGATGCAGGGCCGGCGCAGATACGCCGGCTTGGCTGGTGCAGCGGGGCCGCCCAGAGTTACCTGGAAGCCGCGGCCCGGCGCGGGCTGGATGCCTTTATCAGTGGGGAAATTTCCGAGCCGACCGTGCACATCGCCCGTGAGTATGGCATCCACTATATTGCAGCCGGGCACCACGCCAGTGAGCGCTATGGTGTACAGGCGCTCGGGGAGCAGCTGGCGGCACGTTTCGGGATCGAACATTTTTTTATCGATATAGATAATCCTGTGTGAAAAAGTCGTGCAGATCGGCGATTTTCGACGGAGTTTCACTTGACCTGTCAGGGTAGTTCCGACATGCTATGCCCGCTGTTCAAACAAGAGTTTGAATATCTGAATATTCTAATATTTGCCGGTGGTGGCGGTACGCCAGGTGTCAGCCGGTGATTTTTTGCGTGGAGACCATTTGAATGAGTGGTGATGGTGTAGATACCAGTAGACGTCGGTTCCTGACGGCTGCTGCAACGGTCGTGGGCGGCATCGGTGCCGTGTATACCGCGGTTCCTTTCCTGGCGTCCTGGATGCCCAGCGAGAAGGCCAAGGCGGCCGGTGCGCCGGTCGAGGCGGATATCAGCAAGCTGGAAGTCGGGCAGATGGTGCGTGTGCAGTGGCGCGGCAAGCCGGTGTGGATACTCAAGCGCAGTGAGGAAATGATGGAAGCGTTGCCAACGCTCAATGACCGTCTTCGTGATCCTGAGTCGCTGGAGCCACAGCAACCGGAATACGCACAGAACGAATTGCGTTCCATCAAGCCGGAAATCCTGGTGGCGGTCGGTATCTGCACACACCTGGGCTGTTCGCCGAGTTTTGTCCCGGAAGCCATGCCGCAGCCGTACGATCCGGAATGGAAGGGCGGTTTCTTCTGCCCCTGTCACGGTTCCCGCTTCGATCTCGCGGGCCGCGTGTACCAGGGTGTGCCGGCGCCACTGAACCTCGAAGTTCCGCCGCACAAATACATCAGTAACACGCTGATCCTCGTCGGCGACGATACAGGAGCTGCATGATGGGTATGTTAGTCGATCTGCGCGACTGGATTGATGCACGCTTCCCCATGACCAAGATGTGGGAAGAGCACCTTTCAAAGTATTACGCGCCCAAAAACTTCAATTTCTGGTACTTCTTTGGTTCGCTGGCACTGATGGTGCTGGTGATCCAGATTATTTCCGGCATCTTCCTCACCACGAATTTCAAGCCTTCCGCCGATGATGCATTCGCCTCGGTGGAGTACATCATGCGCGACGTGGACTGGGGCTGGCTGATCCGCTACATCCACTCCACCGGTGCCTCGGCATTCTTCGTGGTGGTGTACCTGCATATGTTCCGTGGTCTGCTGTACGGTTCCTACCGGGGACCGCGCGAGCTGATCTGGATCTTTGGCATGATGATCTACCTGGCGCTGATGGCTGAAGCTTTCTTCGGTTACCTGCTGCCGTGGGGCCAGATGTCCTACTGGGGTGCGCAGGTCATTATCTCGCTGTTCGGTGCTATTCCCGTGATTGGCGACGATCTGTCATTGTGGATTCGCGGTGACTATGTCATCTCCGATGTCACGCTCAACCGCTTCTTCGCCCTGCACGTGATTGCCGTACCATTTGTACTGGTCGGGCTGGTGATCGTACACATTCTCGCGCTGCACGAAGTGGGTTCCAACAACCCCGATGGTGTGGAGATCAAGAAGCACAAGGACGAAAACGGTATTCCGCTGGACGGCATCCCGTTCCACCCGTACTACTCCGTGAAAGACATCGTCGGCGTGGTGGTGTTCCTGATGTTCTTTTCGATCGTGATTTTCTTTGTGCCGGAGGGCGGCGGTTACTTCCTCGAAAAACCGAACTTCGAGCCGGCCAACCCGTTGAAGACACCCGAGCATATTGCGCCGGTATGGTACTTCACGCCTTACTACGCCATGTTGCGCGCAGTGACGATTGATATCGGGCCGTTTACCGCCAAGTTCCTCGGTGTGATCGTGATGGGCGCCGCAGTGGTCATCCTGTTCTTCCTGCCCTGGCTGGACAAGAGTCCGGTGAAATCCATTCGCTATCGTGGCTGGATCTACAAAGCCATGTTGACGCTGTTTGTGGTGGCGTTCGTGGTGCTTGGCTGGCTCGGCACGCAGGCGCCGACCGACGCCAAGACCTTGATGGCGCAGATTGGTACGGCTGTGTACTTTGCCTTCTTCCTCGCTATGCCGTTCTATACCAGGATAGACAAGACAAAGCCGGTTCCGGACAGGGTTACGGGGTAACGATTCAATGAAAAAACAATTACTCGCTATTTTGTTACTGGTTTCTCCTGCGCTGGCGCTGGCCAGTGGCGGCGGCGTGCACCTCGACAAGGCGCAGATCGACCCGGCCAACAAGGAATCGCTGCAGCGTGGCGCAAGAACCTTTGTGAACTATTGTCTGAGTTGCCACTCGGCCAAGTACCAGCGTTACAACCGCACGGCACGCGACCTGGGTATGAGTGAAGACGACGTGCTCGATAACCTGATGTTCACCGGTGAGAAGATCGGCGACACCATGGAGATTGCATTGAGTACACAGGATGCCAAGAAGTACTTCGGTGCTGCGCCGCCAGACCTGACACTGGTTGCCCGCGTGCGTGGTGTGGACTGGTTGTACACCTACCTGCGCACCTTTTACCTCGACGACTCCCGTCCGTTCGGCGTGAACAACCTGGTATTCGACAAGGTCGGTATGCCGCACGTGCTGTGGGAACTGCAGGGCTGGCAGAAGCCTGTCTACGAGACAGAGACGAACGCCGAAGGCCATGAACACAAGACGATTGTGGGCCTGGAGCTGGTTGAGCCGGGTACCCAGACACCCGCCGAATATGATCGCACGGTGCGTGATCTGGTAAACTTCCTGGCCTATATGGCCGAGCCGATCAAGCTGGAGCGGCAGGCGCTGGGCATCAAGGTGCTGTTGTTCCTGTTTGTTCTGCTTATCATTACCTACCTGCTCAAAAAAGAGTACTGGAAAGACATACACTAGGTGTTGTCACGACACGGCGCCCGGGAAGGCGCCGTGTCGGTTAATAGCATTTCGAATATCTGGAGAAAATACATGGCTGTAATTTCCAATCGCCGTTCGGTGATGACCCTGTTTTCCGATGCGTCCTGCCCGCAGAGTCACCGCGTGCGCATGGTGCTGGCCGAGAAGGGGATTACGGTCGAAATCGTCAACATCGACCCGGACAACCTGCCGGAAGACCTGATCGACCTGAATCCCTACCAGAGCGTTCCGACGCTGATGGACCGGGAGCTGGTGCTGTACGATCCGCAGGTCATCGTCGAGTACCTGGATGAACGTTTCCCGCATCCACCGCTGATGCCTGTCGATCCTGTCTCGCGCGCGCGCAGTCGTCTTGCATTGCACCGCATCGAGAAGGACTGGTATTCACTGCTGGCGGACCTGGAGAAGGGTGAAAAGACCGCTGCCAGGGCGCGCAAGGCACTGCGCGACAGCCTGGCCTCCAGCGCCGAGGTGTTTGCTGCCAAGCCGTTTTTCCTCAGTGACGACTTCTCACTGGTCGATGCCAGCCTGGCGCCGATCATGTGGCGTCTCAAACACTACCGTATCGAGTTGCCGCCGCAGGCCAAAGCTGTCCTCGACTACGCCGAACGCATATTCGCGCGCGAGTCTTTCCAGGCCAGTCTTACCGAGGCCGAGCGGGAGATGCGCGAGTAGCGTCAGTGCGCGATGACCTCGAACCGGCCCTACCTGCTTCGTGCCATTAATGAATGGTTACTGGATAATCAGTGCACCCCCCACCTGATGGTCGATGCAAACGCGGAAGGGGTCGATGTTCCGCAAAATTACGTTCAGGACGGCAAGATTGTGCTCAACATTGGCCCCAGTGCCGTCGAGGGGCTGCACATTGGCAACGATGAAGTCAGTTTTCTTGCCCGCTTCAGCGGTGTTTCCCGGCTGGTGTCTATTCCCATGCACGCCGTGCTGGCGATCTATGCCAAGGAAAACGGGCGCGGCATGATGTTTGGTGAGGATGAAGACGGGCCGGGTCCTGACGATGACAAAACACCTGGGCCGCCAACACGGCCTTCGTTGAAGGTGGTCAGGTAGTTCCCGCAAGCTGCGCGTAGCGTGCCAGTCCGTACAGGGCTGTGTGCTCCTCACAGATGACCTTGACCGGCATGGCGCCCAGCAGCGTGCTCATGCGCCCCTTGTCCAGAAACGCCTTGATAAAACGGCCTGTGCGCAGTGCTGGCAGGATTTTTGGCGCAATACCTCCGCCAAGGTACATACCGCCACGGGCATTCAGCTTGAGTGCCAGGTTGCCGGCTTCGCGGCCGTAAAGCGTGATAAACCAGTGCAGGGCTTCGACGCACAGTGCATCGTCAGCGGCCAGTGCACGCTGGCTGATGTGGGCGGCGGCGTCGCCTGGCGAGGCCTCTACAAACCAGGCCGGTGCTTCTACCCGGTTGATGGCCAGTACCTGCCGAAAGACGTCCACCAGCCCCGGCCCGGATACGATACGTTCCCAGCTGACATGGCCGTAACGTGCCTGCAGGGCGTGGAGCAGGGCAGTGTCACGTTCTGTCTGCGGGGCAAAATCCGTGTGCCCGCCTTCACTGGCAAACGGTCGGTGTCGCGCGCCATCAAACGTCAACCCGGCTTGCCCCAGCCCGGTTCCGGCGGCAATGACGGCCTTGTTGCCCGTAGCAACGGGGTGCCCGGCCTGTAATGACACAAGCCCGGCATCGTCCAGCGTATCTATCCCCCAGGCCAACGCTTCAAGGTCGTTCAACAGGTGGGCCCGCGTAATGCCAGCTAGCCCGGACAAGGCGGTCTCGGACAACTCCCAGGGCAGGTTGGTGGTGCGGCAGCGGCCATCGATAACCGGTCCCGCTACCCCAAAGGCAGCGTGTTGCGGTCTGACACCCGGGTAATTGTGCAGGAAGTTTTCAATGATTGGACGCAGGCCGTCGAAATCGCGGCTGCTGTAGCGGGCAATGTGTACTACCCGGAAACGGCCGGTATCACGTGTGACAAGGGCGACACGGGTGTGTGTCCCGCCAATGTCACCTGTCAGTATGTTCATGTGTATACTCCGGCGAGGCACGGGTAGATTCCGCTGTGCCGCGAAAGTTCAAGAGTATCTGATTGTAGACCGTTTTTGTTTTGTGCTGAATGTATTGCTGGAGTAATTGTGATGAATGCCCCTCTTATACTGGTTGCAGATGATAACCCGGAAGACCTGGATCTGCTCAGTCTGGCCATGCAGGCCGCCGGTTATGATGTGCTGCAGGCGCATGATGGTGATGAAGCTGAACGGCTGGCACTGGAGCAGCATCCCGACCTCACTATCCTTGACCTGCGTATGCCGCTGAAAGACGGTTTTGAGGTGGCGGCCAGTCTGCGCGAGGCCGACCTGCCGTTTATTTCCCTGAGTTCATACGGCGAGGAGGAAATGGTCGAGCGGGCCACGGACGCCGGTTCGCTCGCCTACCTGGTCAAACCCCTGCAGGCCGACCAACTGGTGCCGGCCGTGCAGGCCGCGCTGCGTCGTGCCGACGACATGCGCCACATGAAAGAGTCCATGGAACAGATGGACAAGGCCCTGTCACAAAGTCGTGAGATCAGCATGGTGGTGGGTATCCTCATGGAGCGTTGCGGCTTTACCGCCATCCAGGCATTTGACGCCATGCGCGACGAGGCGCGTTCCCAGCGCCGAAAAATCGCCGATGTGGCGCGGGAATATTTCAATGCCGCCGAGGCCTTGCACGGCATGACGCGCAACATCAGCGACCGGGCACGGGAAAAAGCCTTGCGTGGCCCCGTAAAACGCCCGCCAAAGCGCGGCCCGACGCGGATTATCTCCTGACCGGATTGCCTTTCACGGGCATCCGTTATATCCTGCGCGGCTTGCTGGAGGGGTGTCCGAGTGGTTGAAGGAGCACGCCTGGAAAGTGTGTATACGGTAATACCGTATCGAGGGTTCGAATCCCTCCTCCTCCGCCAAATCATCTACAGTCGCAGCTGATTATCGAGTTCACTCTGCGACGTTTCAAGAAATCGTGTCAGTGCATCGGCTGGCAGTGGCCGGCTGAACAAATACCCCTGTACATACTGGCAGTTCTGTTTCCTGAGAAATGCGAGTTGCTGCCGGGTTTCCACACCTTCTGCGACAACCTTAAGCTTCAGGCTTTGTGCCATGGCCACAATGGCGGAAGTGATGGCTGCATCATCGGGGTTGTCTGTCACATCGCGTACAAACGACTGGTCAATCTTCAGGGTATCTACCCTGAAACGGCGTAAATAACTCAGTGATGAGTAGCCGGTGCCAAAATCGTCTATCGCTATCTTGAAGCCCATTTTTTCCAGTGCGTCGAGCGCGACGATAGTGCTTTGCTGGTTTTCCATCAGGATGCTTTCCGTGATTTCCATTTCCATCATGCCGGCTGAAACCTGGTTTTCATCGACGAAGGCCTCGATTTTCTCGATAAAGTCCCGGGCGTGGAATTGCCGGCCGGAAATATTGACCGACATGGTCAGTTCCGGGAGGCCCGCTTCATGCCAGGCCTGCATCTGCTTGCAGGCCGTGGTGATGACCCAGTAGCCTACCTGGTTTATCAGGCCGGTTTCCTCAAGCAGGGGAATGAAATCATTGGGCGGTACGATGCCGAGTTCGGGGTGTTGCCAGCGGATCAGGGCTTCCACGCCGACGACCTTGAGGGTTTTCGTGTTGACCTGTGGCTGATAATAAAGCCGGAATTCTTCACGTTCCAGGGCACGGCGCAAACTGTTTTCCATTGTCAGGTGCTGGAACGCCCTGGCGCCCATGTCGGCGGAGTAGAACTGGTAGTTGTTCTTACCCAGATCCTTGGCCCTGTACATGGCCATGTCGGCATTTTTCAGCAGGGTTATCGATTCTCCGCCATCATTGGGAAACAGGCTGATACCGATGCTGGCGGTAATAAACAGTTCCCTGCGCCCGGCTTCAAACGGCTGCTCGAGGTCGACAAGAATCAATTTTGCCAGTCTCGATACATCCTGTTCAGTTTCAATGTCATTGAGTAACACGGCAAACTCATCACCCCCCAGGCGGGCGACGGTATCATCCCGGCGAACGCTTTTGCTCAGTCGGTTTGCCAGCTGCGTTAACATGTGGTCGCCAATATCGTGGCCCAGTGTATCGTTGATATTTTTGAATCGGTCAAGGTCGATAAATAAAACGGCTACCTTTCGGGAATAACGTCGCGCATGTGCGAGGGACTGCTTGAGTCGGTCCATAAACAGTGTACGGTTAGGCAGCTTGGTCAAGGCGTCATGGTGCGCCATAAAACTCAGGCGTTCTTCGTTTTCCATGCGGCGGGTAATATCACGTCCTGTCGAGACAAAATTGTTTATCTGGCCCTGGGCGTTTTTTATGGCTGTGATTGATTTTTCCTCGTAATAGAGTTCGCCATTCTTTTTTCTGTTGACCACGACACCCTTGAATACCTTGCCGGACAGGATTGTTTGCCACAGGGTTTGATAGAACGCGGCACTTTGTTTGCCTGATTTCAGGATACTGGTTGAACTGCCAACAATTTCGTCAAGCGTGTAACCAGTGATTTTTTCAAAGGCGGGATTGACATATTCCACAATTCCGTTCTTGTCTGTGATTGTGACCATGTCGGCAGACTGTTCCAGTGCACTGGACATTTTCTGCATTTGCAGTTCAGCCTCACGGTGTTGAGTGATGTCTCTGGTAATGCCTTCAATGCCAAGAACATTGCCGTTTGCATCCCTGTAGTAACGTGCATTTGTTGAAACCCAGACAATGGAGCCGTCCTTACGCTTCAGTGCGGCATCAAAGTTCCGTACTTCCCCGTTCCCTTTTTTCAGTTGATCAACAAGTTCCAGGCGTTTGTCAGGATTGGCATAAAGATCGCCGATTTTTTGCCCCAGCAGTTCATCAACTTTGTAGCCAAGCAGTTTCCGGACAGACCCGGAGACCCGCACAACGGTTCCGCTGTTGTCGGTACGGTAATAGGTGTCCTGCATGTCGCGGAAAATACTGCGCAACTCGTTTTCAGATGCCTTGACCTTTTCCTCGGCAAGGTTTCTGTCAATGTATGACGCAATACGCTGGGCAAAAATCCCCAGCACCGGCTTCATCCAGGAGATGGTCTCCATCGGTCGGGTATCGAGTACGGACATCAGGCCCAGGGTGTTGCCCGAGTCTGAGATCATTGGCGCGCCAAAGTAGCTTTCTACGCCCATCTCTACGAGCATGGGATCGTTCGGGTAGAGTTTGGCGGCGTCTTTTGGAACCAGTTCCTTTTTCATGTCAAGGATGTCGGCACAGGGTGTGCCTTCCAGTTCGTACTCGAAGTTATCCACAAACTCACCGTCTGCCCAGACGGCCCGGGTTGTGATTCGCTTCGGCGAGTCATCCGAGAACAGTCCGATAAAGGCATATTTGGTATTGTAGATGCGGGCAATACTTTCCACGCAGGCACGGTAGTATTCGGAAAGTTTCGTGGAAGGGTAAAAATTCGAAATGGTGTTCAGGGCATTTTCAAGGTATTTGCGTTCGGTGATATCCTGGATAGTGCCCATCATGCGAACAGGCCGGCCTGTGTCGTCATATTGCACCTGCCCCTGTCCGTGGACATAACGCACCTCACCATCCGGAAGGACAATGCGGTGATCCATATTATAGTTGTTCTGGCTCATGGCCTCGCTAACCGCGGCTTTCAGCGCTTCCCGGTCATCGGGATGAACCAGGCCGAGAAAAGTTTCGTAGCCTGGTGTTATTTGCCCCGGTTCAAGTCCGCAAATCCGGTAGTGCTCGTCAGACCAGAGCACCTCCCCGCTGACGATGTCCCAGTTCCAGTGACCCAGTCGCGCAATCCGTTGCGATTCAATCAACTGTTGTTCGCTGAGGGCAAGTGCATCTTCCTTTTGTTTCCGTGCAGTGATATCGAACATGAAACCGCGCAGCAGTACGGGGCTGCCGCTATCTTCAATCACGTTGATGCTGTCGTGTATCCAGACCTGGCGACCATCGCTTGCGATCATACGGTATTCAAGATCATGGTCTTGCCGTTTACTGGCTGAAGATTTGCAGAATTCCTGCACCCGGGCGCGATCATCGGGATGCATATGTTTCAGCCAGAAGCCCGCTTCGTACCAGTCTTCTTGCGGGTATCCGAGTATCTCCTCCGCCTGTGGCCCCACATAGGTGAAGCGCCAGCTGGACAGGTCTGCTTCCCAGGGGATGGCGTGGGCTGTTTCGACGAGGCTGCGGAACCATGTTTCGTTGTTTGCGGAGGGGCCGGTTCCTGGTGTTGGGCGTTTCCGGTTACTGCCGGGCTTGTTTTGCAAGGTAAAACTCTCAGGCCGATGTCTGTGCGTATTCAGGATTAATAATAGGAGCTATGCCAGTTATTTTCCATCATAACGTGAGCATTGCTGTGTAAACCGAACCGGATACAGCGGTGACTGTACGATTTTTGGTGAATGGCGTAAGCTGGTACACAAGGTTGAGGTGAACACGTCCGGAGAAAGGCATGTGTCTTGGAATCCCCATGCAGATCAAGTCGATCAATGGCTTTATTGCGCATTGCGAAGCCAAAGGGGTAAGCCGTGATGTCAGCCTGTTCATGTTGCAGGACGAACTGCCCGGACCGGGTGATCATGTCATGGTCCATGTCGGTTATGCTATCCAGAAGGTTTCACCGCAGGCGGCGCATACCGCCTGGGAGCTGTATGACCAGATGCAGGCGGCAGGAGACTAGTCGTGCACGAGTTATCGGTCTGCCGGGCGCTCATTGCACAGATTGAGGAACTGGCACACCGGGAAATGGCGCAGCAAGTAGGGCGTGTACAGGTTGGTGTTGGCCCCTTGTCCGGTGTTGAACCACAATTGTTGCTGCATGCCTACCCATTGGCAGCAGCCGGCAGCCTGGCAGAAGGTTCTGAACTTGTCGTCGAGAATCACCCGGTACGTGTGCATTGCCCGCAGTGTAAAAAAGATTCTGATGCGAGTGCCAGTCGCCTGCTCTGCACCCATTGCGGGGACTGGCGCACCACGCTGATCAGTGGTGATGAACTGATCCTGATAGAGGTCGAGCTTGTACGGGAGGGAAATGATGTGTGACACCTGTGGTTGTCATGTGACCCATGACAATAAAACTCTCAGCGTGCTGAAAGACCTGTTGTCGGAAAATGATCATGTTGCAATGCACAACCGGCAACATTTCAGTCATCACGGTGTGCTGGCGCTGAATCTTATGTCGTCACCCGGTTCCGGCAAAACGTCACTGCTGGAAACGACCATCGATGCGTTGGCTGACCGCTACCGGATTGCCGTGATTGAAGGTGATCTTGAAACCGAGAATGATGCCGAGCGTATCCGCAAGCATGGCGTGAAAGCGATACAGATCACCACTGGTACGGCCTGTCACCTGGATGCAAATATGGTGCATAACGCATTGCACCAGCTGAACCTGGATGATATCGATATTCTGTTTATTGAAAACGTTGGCAACCTGGTGTGTCCGGCCAGCTTCGACCTTGGTCAGCACCGTAATATCACCTTGTTGTCGGTGACGGAAGGGGACGACAAACCTTCCAAGTACCCGGTGATGTTTCGCGCTGCAGATCTTGTTGTCCTGACCAAGATGGACCTGTTACCGGTGCTGGATGACTTTGACCCGGAGAAGGTGAGTGCGAATATCCGTGCATTGGCCAATGCAGCGCCTGTGCTGCGCATGAGTGCAAGGCAGCCGGGGTCATTACAGGGCTGGTTACAATGGGTGGAAGATGAAGTGAAGTATCACGGCGCCCCTTGTGAGGCCGGTACGACATGACGGGCTGACAAGGGTTTTGTTATGAGCGGGCGTAGCGCAAGACAATGGCTCGGTGAAATCCGTGCGCTGAAGTTGCCTGGACAGGTCAGGATCATGAATGTTTGTGGCGGACACGAACGCTCTATCACCCTGGCCGGTTTGCGTACGGCGCTTCCTTCAGGCATCGAACTGATTCCGGGGCCGGGGTGCCCGGTGTGCATTTGCCCGGAAGAAGATATCTTCCAGGCCATTCAGCTGGCACTGAATGAAGACATTACGCTGGTGGCTTTTGGCGACATGCTGCGTGTTCCGGTTAATGCCCCGAAGAAAGATATCCGTTCGCTGGAACAGGCCAAAGCCGCAGGCGCCGATATCCGGCCAATTGCATCACCTCAGGAGGCGGTGCAATTGGCCAGACAACAACCGGACCGGCAAGTGGTATTCTTTGCTGCCGGTTTTGAAACCACCACGGCGCCGGTCGCCTCGATGCTGGTGGAGGGTGCGCCTGAAAATCTTTCTGTTCTACTGTCCGGGCGTCGTACCTGGCCGGCGATTGCCCTGTTGCTCGATGCAGGCCCCCCCGGTTTTGACGCACTGATCGCACCCGGCCATGTGTCGACAATTATGGGTCCGGATGAGTGGGCATTTGTTCCTGAAAAGCATGGTTTGCCCTGCGCCATTGCCGGCTTTACGTCGGAAAGCCTGCTGGCGGCGATGTATTCCATCCTGCGCCAGCTGGGGGAAGGCAGGGTGTTTCTCGATAACTGCTACCCGCAACTGGTGCGCCGCGGGGGAAACCCGACGGCACAGGCACAGATGCGCCAGGCGATGCAGGTTTACGAGGCAAACTGGCGCGGTATCGGTGTCATCCCGGCTTCCGGGTTCAGTCTGCGGGATGAATATGTCACTCATGATGCGCGCAAACGCTTCCCGGTCTGTGTGGATGATTCGCGCAAGCGCGCCGGACAGATGCCACTGGGCTGTGACTGCGCGAAAGTTGTGCTTGGCAGGATTTACCCGAATGAATGCCGCCTCTATGGCAGTGGCTGCCATCCACGCCACCCGATCGGCCCGTGCATGGTCTCGGATGAAGGCGCCTGCCGTATATGGTGGGCCGGTGGCGTACGTAAATCTGCAACAACCAGACCGGTAGCGGGCCAGTTGCATGCAACCACTCGCTGAACCCACAGCAGCCGGATGCACGGGCCACACGACTGCCGTGGCCCGGCGCTGGGTGCTGTCCGGTCACGTACAGGGTGTCGGGTTCAGGCCTTTTGTTTTTCGACTGGCTGACCATTATGGCCTGGCTGGATGGGTGCGCAACCGGTCTGGACTGGTGGAGGTGCTGGCGCAAGGCAATGCAGCTGCACTCGATGATTTTGAATATACGCTACTGAATAATGCGCCGCTGCAGGCGCAGGTGAAGCTTGTATCAAGGGATGCTGTCGTCGCCAGCGAGCAGGAGGGGTTCACGATCCTGGAGAGTGAGTCTGAAGGCGAGGCGGATATTCATCTGCCGACAGACCTTTATGCCTGTGGCGACTGTATCGATGAACTGAATAATCCGGCGGATCGCCGTTATCGCTACCCGTTTGTTAACTGTACGCAGTGTGGCCCACGCTATACCCTGATACGTGCATTGCCCTACGATCGCCACAACACCACAATGACGGGTTTCCCGCTCTGCCCGGCCTGCTCGGCGGAATACAATACGCCCTCCGATCGGCGCTTTCACGCTGAACCCATCGCTTGCCCTGATTGCGGGCCGTCGCTGGCGTACCGCCAGGCGGATAGTGAGACTGTCAGGGGTAACAATGCTGCAATTGATGCCTGCGTGGCCGCACTTCGCAAAGGGTTTGTGATCGCCGTAAAAGGGACAGGCGGTTACCATCTTGTCTGTGATGCTTGCAGCGACCAGGCTGTACAGAAGTTGCGTATGCGCAAATCACGTCCGCATAAACCACTGGCAGTGATGTTCCCCGCGCCTGCCGTGGATCCGCTCGGCCCGGTCAGTGCCGAGGTCAGGCTGACAGACCACGACCAGAAACAGCTGCTGTCAGCGCAACGCCCCATCGTGCTTGCACAAAAGCGGGACAGGACTTTACTCTCATTGCATATTGCGCCGGGTTTGCAGGAAACAGGTGTTTTCCTGCCTTACACACCTTTGCACCATGTGTTACTGAATGACTTTGGGCAACCACTGGTGATGACCTCCGCCAACCTGAGCGGGGAACCGGTACTGACCGACAACGATGAAGCCGAAAGCAGGCTGGCACATATCGCCGACGGCTTTCTCCACCACAACCGACCCATTGAGCGAATCGCGGATGACCCGGTATTCAGAACCCTGGCGGGAGCCCCGCGACTGTTGCGGCCGGGCAGGGGCGTTGCGCCGCTGGAACTGAAACTGCCTGTCAGGCTGAAGCAACCCGTGCTGGCGGTTGGCGGGCACATGAAAAACACCCTTTGCCTTGCCTGGGAAGACCGGGCGGTCATGTCGCCACATATCGGCGACATGACATCGCCGCGCAGCCGTGAAATATTTGAGCAAACGGTCGAAGACCTGCAGGCGCTCTACCAGGTACGGGCGGAACAGTTTGTCTGTGATGCACACCCCGGTTATGCCAGCACACGCTGGGCGGAAAAAGCCGGGTTACCGTTACACCGGGTATTTCACCACGCTGCACACGCTTCCTCGGCTTTTGCAGAGACTGTCGACGAGGAATGCTGGCTGGCCTTTGCCTGGGATGGTGTGGGTTATGGAGAAGATGGAACGCTCTGGGGCGGTGAAGCATTGCTTGGACGCCCGGGCCGCTGGCGGCGTGCTGCAACAATGCGCGCCTTTCATTTGCCTGGCGGTGAGCGCGCGGCACGCGAGCCGTGGCGCAGTGCTGCAGCACTGTGCTGGGAAACGGATACCGAATGGTCAGGATTACCCGCTGACACGGCTGTGTTGCGCCGTGCCTGGTCGCAACGCTTCAATGCGCCACAAACAACGTCTGTCGGTCGACTGTTTGATGCCGCTGCGGCGTTGACCGGGGTTTGCCACAAGGCCAGCTTTGAAGGTCAGGGGCCGATGTATTTCGAAGCACTGGCTATCAAGGGTTCCCGGGGGCATTCGTCATTCCGGCGCATGCCGGAATCCATGGATTTCAGTACACTGGATTCCGGCATGCGCCGGGATGACGGAAGATGGCCTGACCGGGGTTTTGTTCATCTTCCGATGTCCAGGAACAGGTCCGGGCTATGGGTATCGGACTGGTCGGTATTGTTACCTGTGCTGATGAATGAATCGCGGCCGGTCGCCGAACGTTCCGCCTGTTTCCACGCGTCTATGGCAAACAGCCTGCTACAACAGGCCGTGCAGATTCGTCGTGAACAGGCTGTCAGGCACATCGCCCTGTCAGGTGGTGTTTTCCAGAACCGGCTATTGACCGAATTAGCCATTGAACTGCTGGAAAACGCCGGCTTCACTGTGCAACTGTCTGAAACCGTGCCAGTGAACGATGCCGGTCTGAGCTACGGACAGGTGATCGAGTATGCCTGCCGGAAACGGGATTCCGATGTCTCATAAGCTGGATACACATATGAATGGCACTAAGTTAAGTCGAAATCACCACCGTCATCCCGGCGCAGGCCGGGAACCAGGCGGTTTGATCAAGCTTTCTGGATTCCCGCCTGCGCGGGAATGACGGGATTTAAGGCTTAACTTAGTGCCATTCGATACACATATTTCTCTGGCGCACGGTAATGGCGGTCGATACATGCGCGAACTGATCGAAGGTGTGTTTGCGCGGCATCTGGCCAATCCCGCCCTTGATATTCAGGCCGATGCTGTCCCGCTTGCACTGAACGGTAGTGAAGTGTTGTTTACTACAGATGGTTTCACCGTCCAGCCGCTGGAATTCCCCGGCGGTGATATCGGGTCACTGGCCGTGCACGGCACGACCAACGACCTGGCTGTTGCCGGTGCAAGGCCCCTGTACCTCAGCCTTAATGCTTTCATCGAGGAGGGCTTTGAACTGGCCCTGCTGGACCGGTTGATTGCCAGCCTGGCCAGGACGGCAAAGGAGGTTGGTGTATCGGTCGTTGCCGGTGATACCAAGGTCGTGCGTCGCGGCGAAGGTGGCGGCCTGTACCTTGCGACCACAGGGGTGGGTGTCAGGATCGGTCCCGTGACCGGTATGAACCTGATTCAGGATGGCGATGCCATTCTGGTCAGTGGCCCGGTCGGCGACCATGGGATAGCCGTAATGCTGGCACGGGAGGAATTCGGTTTGCACGGTGATCTGCGTTCTGATGCAGCCAGCGTGTTACCCCTGGCAGAAGCAGCACTGAACTGCCCCGGCCTGCATTTTATGCGCGACCCGACACGGGGTGGGCTGGCCAGTGTCTGCCATGAAATACACCGTGCGACAGGAATGGGCGTTCACCTTGCGATGGCGTCCATACCGGTCCGCGATGCGGTGCAATCGGTTTGCGACATGCTCGGTTATGATCCCCTGTATCTGGCCTGTGAGGGCAGGGTGCTGGCCTTCATCGAGAGCAGGCATGCTGAAACATTATTGCAGGCGTGGAAAAAGTTGCCCCTGGGAAGGAATGCATCCCTTATCGGGCGTGTATGCGCGGATGCAAATCACGTTGTACTGGAAACCGTGCTGGGTGGTGAACGTATCCTCGATGAACTGGAGGATGACCCGTTGCCAAGAATCTGCTGAGTGCAAAGGTCTGGCGGATAAAAAAAGCCCGCTCCGTAGAGCGGGCCATGCATCTGCCACTTGCGGGTGTCTCCGGCTGGCAACAGGCTATGAAGATTTTCTTCCCGTGAACATGGCTTTAACCAGGTTCTCACCATGTAAGCGGCTGGAAATTAATACGCCGGCAATATGCAGGAGCACAAGAAACAATGTGAAGTTGGCCGAAGCTTCATGGATGTCCTCCCAGAATTCTTCTCCGTCTTTTTCATCGTCGTCTTCCTCATCCCCGTCATCATCTGCATAAGCAGGGCTGACAAGGGTCACGTCAGGCAGGGCGCCGGCCAGAGGACCAAGGCCTTCCTCGATGGCATACAGTTTGAGTCCGCTGATAGAGACAACAAAAAGACTCAGCAGCAGCGCGAGCACCATCCAGCCTGCGGCCGGGTTGTGTCCGGCATAGTGTTCCGGGCTGCGGCTGATCAGGCCTTTCAGATACCGGAATACGGTTTGTGGCGAACGGATGAAGTCGCTGAAGCGGGCATACCGGGTACCAATAAATCCCCATATTACGCGGAATACAATAAGTCCCAGTACGACATACCCGGAATAAATATGCAGATTACTTCCGTCTTCACCGCTCAGATAAGCGATGGTGAAGCCGACGACCAGGCTCCAGTGAAAAATTCTGACCAATGGATCCCAGACACGAATTTCCTTGTTCATTATGACGCCCTCGTTAAGTTCAATTGCAGGGACACTATCGGCTGTTTTCAGTATAAAATCATCGGGCCGATGTCGTAAGGAGTATCCTGCGGGACATATGTCGGATATCATAAGCCGCTGTTTTTAAATAGGCGTTACTGTGTATAGCATGCCTCTCAAAGAACGCGTGGTAATTCTGGTATTAGCCGCCGTGGCCGTGGCAAGCGGCGTGGATCTTGTGACGGATCTGTCTCATGGCGCGGATATCGATCATATTATTAAAGAAGCTGTCATTGTGGCAATTTCGTTGGCGGCGATAGTCTGGCTGTTGCTGGGGCTGCGTCGGCAGAGGCTTGAAATCAGGTCACTCCGGCAGGAGCTTGAAACGGCCGCCGCCTCTCAGCTTCAACCTAAAAAGTATGTGCTCGAGGCTCGCGAGAAGCTGGGCAATGTTGTTACCCGGCAGTTTTCAGAGTGGGGATTGACCGGCAGCGAGGTGGAAGTCGGCTGGCTGTTACTGAAAGGGCTGAGTCTGAAAGAGATTGCCATCGTAAGAAATACCCGGGAGAAAACTGTCCGGCAACAGGCTTCGTCAATCTATAAAAAGGCCGGTATTGCCGGCAGGCATGCATTTTCGGCGTGGTTTATCGAGGATATTCTTTAGCCCGGTGTGAGTGAACCTCGCCCGCTTCCCGGAGTCTACCTGCTCACTACGCCGGGAAAGGGTGACGTCTGTTGACTACCATTACGCTCTACTTCATGGCCATTCTGCTGGCGGCACTGTTGCTTGAACCACTTGCCCGCCGTCTGCACCTTCCCTTCAGTGCTGCGCTGGTCGCTGGCGGATTTGCCGGTTCACAACTGCTGGTTGGCATGGGCATAGACACCGGCCTGCGCTGGTACCACTTCCATGATCTTGTGTTTTTCGGTTTCCTGCCGGTCCTCATTTTCGAGTCAGCGACGGCACTGGATGCGCGTTTGCTATGGCGTAACCTGTTGCCCATATTACTGCTGGCTTTGCCATTGTTGTTGCTGTCCGCATTTCTGACTGCCGCATTACTGTTTTTCGGTATCGGGCACCCGCACGGTTTCCCCTGGGTCGCCGCACTGGTGAGCGGGGTGCTGTTATCGGCGACTGACCCGGTGGCCGTGGCCGAACTGGCCCGGCGCCTGCCTTTGCCAAAGCGACTGCTCGTGCTCATGGATGGTGAAAGCCTGTTCAATGATGCGACTACCGTGGTGCTGTTTATGTTGTTGCTGTCTGCGGCAGTCGGCCAGGAGGTCGTCGATATTGACCTGCCAACTGCTACGCTGGACTTCTTCAGGATATCGTTCGGCGGTCTTGCGCTCGGCCTGTTGTTCGGTATTGCGGGGCGCTGGTTGATCCGCTGGTTGGGCCGGGCTGTGATAGTGAGCCTGCTGGCCGCGTATGCGAGTTACCTGGTCGCTGAAAGCTGGCTGGGTGTGTCGGGTGTGATGGCCACGCTGGCATGCGGCTTGTGGATCGGACATGCGCTGCGTCGTGATGCCGGGACAGAACTGCAATCACTGGTCACCGGGTGGGAACAACTCGGCTGGGTTGCCAACAGTGCATTGTTTTTGCTGGCGGGTGTCACCATCACCGTCACCATGTTCGAGGAACGCTGGCTTGCGATGCTGCTCGGTATCGGTGCGGCGCTGGGGACGCGCCTGCTGGTTGTCTGGCTGGCCGCCTGGTTGACTGCGTGGACACCAGGCCAGCAACCTGTCTCAGTGGCGGGTCGTACAATACTGTTTGCCGGTGGTTTGCGTGGCGGGGTCACTCTGGCACTGGCGCTGTCGTTGCCACTGGAACTGGAAGGGTGGTGGACGGTGCAGTCAATTGCCTACGGGGTTGTGGTGTTCTCGCTGTTCGTGCAGGCGCCGCTGCTGGAGCCCCTGGTGAAGTGGCTGCAGCGGCGTGGCCATCTGCGCGCGGATATGCCCGGAGCCTGACACCGTATATTAAGGGAAGGTCTGATTAATTTGTCATCCCGGCGCAGGCCGGGATCCAGGGTGTTGAATTTTCTGGATTCCGGCCTGCGCCGGCCGATTGCAGAGTCGACGGGTTTTATCAGGCCATTGACAGAATGGATAATGAATAGCGCATTGCGGCTGGCGGGTGAGTGGGAACACCCATGGGGCGAGCAGGAAGTCTCGATTAATATACCGACACAAATCCTGGAACGGCCTGATTTTGTTGATACGGTCATGAGTGCCCGTGAACTGTGGAGTTCGGAAGGTAACAGGCTGTGTATTGAAATTCTTGAGCAATCATTTATCGAGGAGGTGTCCGCGAGTCTGAAGCAGCTGCGGGACATGGGGGTACGTGTTGCAATCGATGATTTCGGGACCGGTTACTCAAGTCTTTCCTATTTCAGGGATATTCCTGCCGACCAGTTAAAAATCGACCAGTCGTTTGTGGCTGGTTTGCTGAAGGATAGAGATAACGCCAATATTGTTGAGCTGATTGTAGACCTGGCGCATCGTTTTGGCCTGTCGGTGGTGGCCGAGGGTGTCGAGGATATAGAAAACCCTGTCCGCACTGAAGAAATTGCAGTGCGATGTGGCGCAGGGGTACTTTATTGCCAGGCCGATGCCAGCAGAGGAATACCGGCAGTGGCTGGCGAATTACCGTGGCATGAATGCATCGGGTGTTATCAGTACATCCGGCGCCGGAAAAGCCAGCCGGCTGACGACAGGCTGATCAGGGCGATTACCGCCATTGGCCAGTATTGCACCGCAAGCAGTTTGATATCCGCACCTTCCAGGACTGTCACCTGCCGGACAGCATTTTCTGACAGAGCGTTAACAAAATCTTGAAGTATGTCATGCTAATTTAGCCGCGCCTTATATAGCTGGCAGCAGACTTCCCGGTGATTCCGGATACAGGACAGGGTTGTAATGGGTCTATTTCGTTCCATGCGCGTTGTCGGAATCCTGGTACTTGCCTACAGCACCAGCATGCTGCCGCCGGTAGTGGTTTCGCTCTGGTATAACGACGGCGAGGTCAGGCATTTCGGCACAGCCCTGCTGGTAATTGCCGCTGCAGGGTTGTTGATTACGTTGCTGGCAGGCCGGTATAGCAGCGGCATTAATCTGCGGCGGCGTGACGGGTTTATCGTGGTGGTTTTCTTCTGGGTGGTACTCAGTATGCTGGGTGCGATCCCGCTGATGCTCGGCACACACCTGTCGTTTGTCGATGCATTGTTTGAAGCGGTG
>NZ_JBTTIO010000035.1:0-39258 GCF_058323355.1 Thiogranum sp. | reverse complement strand
CGCAACCCGGCGGTTATCGCCGATAACGTCGGCGATAACGTCGGCGACTGCGCCGGCATGGCTGCCGACCTGTTCGAGACCTATGCCGTAACGGTAGTCGCCACCATGCTGCTGGGCACCCTGATGCTCTCGGATATCGCGGCGCAGGCAGCGGCCTACCCGCTGGTACTGGGTGGCGTTTCCATTATCGCGTCCATCATCGGCACCTTCTTCGTCAAGGCGCGCGAAGGCGGCAAGATCATGAATGCCCTGTACCGCGGCCTGATCATGGCTGGCGTACTGGCCGCCGGCGCCTTCTATTTCGTCACACAGCAGATCATGGGTGACTCGGTTGTACTGGACGGCGTCAGCGTTGACAGCATAAACCTGTTCTATTGCGGCCTCATCGGCCTGGCGCTGACCGCCGCCATGGTGGTCATCACCGAGTACTACACGGCAACCGAATTTTCACCGGTACGTCATATCGCCGAAGCCTCCACCACCGGTGACGGCACCAACGTAATTGCCGGCCTGGGCGTTTCCATGAAATCTACTGCGGCACCGGTTCTCGCCGTAGTCGCTTCCATCTGGGGTGCTCACGAACTGGCCGGCCTGTACGGTATTGCGATTGCCGCGACCGCCATGCTGTCAATGACCGGCATCATCGTAGCGCTGGATGCCTACGGCCCGATCACTGACAACGCCGGCGGCATTGCCGAGATGGCCGAACTGGATGAGAAAATCCGCAACATCACCGACCCGCTGGACGCTGTCGGCAACACCACCAAGGCGGTAACCAAGGGCTACGCCATCGGTTCCGCCGGTCTCGCGGCACTGGTGTTGTTCGCCGACTACACGCATGCGCTGGCCAGCCATGGCAACGGTGAAGTACTGAACTTCTCGCTGGATAACCACATGGTCATCATCGGCCTGTTCATCGGCGGACTGGTGCCCTACCTGTTCGGCGCCATGGCCATGGAAGCCGTCGGTCGTGCCGCCGGTGGTATCGTCAACGAAGTACGCCGCCAGTTCCGTGAAATGCCCGGCATTATGGATTACACGCAGAAGCCGGACTACTCGCGGGCCGTGGACATGCTGACCAGAGCAGCCATCAAGGAAATGGTGATCCCGTCGCTGCTGCCGGTGCTGGTGCCGGTGGTGGTCGGCCTGACGCTGGGCAAGGAGGCGCTGGGCGGCCTGCTGATCGGCACCATCGTCACCGGTCTGTTCGTGGCGATTTCCATGACCACCGGCGGCGGTGCCTGGGACAATGCCAAGAAGTATATCGAGGACGGCAACTTCGGCGGCAAGGGTTCCGATGCGCACAAGGCGGCAGTGACCGGGGATACGGTTGGCGATCCCTACAAGGATACGGCGGGGCCGGCGATCAACCCGTTGATCAAGATTATCAACATCGTGGCGTTGATGATTGTGCCGCTGCTGTAGCCTGAAGCACTTTTTAGTTACTACAGTACGCCTCCGGCTTTACGGGTCGGGGGCGTTTTTGTTTCTGTGGCTTGTTTTCGTCAGAGAGGCGGTCATATTTTTTCAGGCGGCGATTTGCCCGCTACGCGGGTTCCCTGCGCTTCTCGGACTGTTGCGCGCTCGCTAAACTCGCCCATCGCGTTACACGCAATGGGCTCAGACAACGCTCGCTCTATCGCAACAGTCCTGCGATGCTCGGCTGCATCGATGCCTGAAAAAATATGACCGCCTCTCTGACTGGCTCTGTGCAAGCATCAACGACGCATTCATAAATTCATTGCGAGCGTAGCGCGGCAATCTCTTTGGTCATGTGCCAGACTTTGAGAGATTGCCGCGCTTCGCCCATAGAATCCCTCCGGGCTTCATTACGGGTACCTTAGCCTTTCGGGTCAAGGCATCGCAAGAAAACAGAACTCTGCCACGAACTTTCCGGTTCGGGCCGGTGGCGAGGGAGGTGTCCCTGTCCGGTGAGTCGGTGCAGCCGAGCAACGCAGCAAAACGCGGAAGAAGAGAGCCCTGTCTGAGCGGTTTCGAAGAAACCGCGAGTTTGGCGAACGCCGTGTTTTGCGAGAAGCGCAGGGAACCCGCGAAGCGGGCAAACCGTCGAACCGGACAGGGACACCTCCCTCGCCACCGGCCCGAACCACACCACCCAAACCAATTAAATCAGGCTTTCCTAATACAGACCCGTTATAATCACCGCCCATTTTGAATTCCTCGACGGGAGTCCCTCATGAATCTTGATCGCGTCAGCTCCGGTATGGACCTGCCGAATGACATTAATGTCATTATCGAAATTCCGGCCCACGCCGACCCGGTGAAATACGAAGTCGACAAACAGACCGGCGCCATGTTCGTCGATCGCTTCATGAACACAGCCATGCATTATCCCTGCAATTATGGCTACGTTCCCCACACGTTATCGCCAGATGGCGACCCTGTGGATGTGCTTGTCCTTACACCGGCGCCCCTGATCAGCGGTTCCGTGGTGCGTTGCCGGCCGGTCGGCGTACTGAAAATGACCGATGAGTCGGGCGACGATGCCAAGGTGCTGGCGGTGCCGATCGACAAGCTGTGCAAGGAATACCGCCGGGTGCAGGATTTCCGCGACCTGCCGCCGAGTATTCTGGAGCAGATAGCCCACTTCTTCGAGCACTACAAGGACCTGGACGAGGGCAAGTGGGTGCGCGTGGAGGGCTGGGCCGGCATTGACGAAGCCCGCAAGGAAATCCTCGACAGCGTCGAGCTGTACAAAAAAGCCCCCGAAAAACCCAACTTCTGAGTCCTGCCATGAAAGTCTGTATCGTTTCCGACAGTCACGACCACCGCCCGCTGCTGGCGGCCGCCGTCAGCGCAGCCAAAGCCGCCGGGGCCGAGGCCGTGCTGCACTGCGGGGACGTTGTCGCACCCAGCACGCTCAGTGTACTGAAGCCGTTTGAACTGCCCATCCATGTGATTCACGGCAATAACTCCGGTGACCTGTACATGATGGCGCGCATCGCCAACCAGCCGGGCAATCACATTACCTTCTACGGGCAGGATGCCGGTATCGAATTATGCGGCCGCAGGGTTTTCCTGGTGCACTACCCGCACTATGCGCGCGCTCTGGCGACCACCGGCGACTGGGACCTGGTGTGCTGCGGCCACGACCACGAGGTACGGGTCGAGAAAGTGGCCAACATCAAGGGTGGGGAAACGCATATGGTCAATCCCGGCACGGTGGGCGGCGTGGCAGCGCCGGCAACCTGGGTTATGGGTGATCTGGACAGCATGACCTTCGAGGTACACGAAGTCACCATCGATACAGCAACGGAAAACATTGCTGCCTTGTGAAATGGATACCGGCCTTCGCCGGTATGACGGGGTTGTAACGGGTTGACGGGTTGACCAGAGCTTTTCTAGCCAGGTGTGTTGTGCTCCACCCAGCGACTGCCGTCCTTCAGCTGTTCTTTCTTCCAGAACGGTGCATTTGATTTAAGTTCTTCCATCAGCCAGCGGCTGGCCTCAAAAGCCTGCTTGCGATGCGCCGACCAGACGGCAACCAGCACAATCGGATCGGCCGGCTGTATTTCACCTACACGGTGCACAATCAGGGTGTCGATCAGGTCCCACCGCCCGGCGGCATCGGCGCTGATCTTTTCCAGGTAGCGCTCGGTCATACCCGGGTAGTGCTCGAGGAACATGCCCTGGACGCTGTCGCCTTCATTGAAATCGCGCATGCTGCCGACAAACACAGCCGTTGCCCCGAAGCTCGCAGCAGTGTCTCCCAGCGCCTGCGCCTGCCGGCGCTGGATTTGCTGCCAGGGGTCGAAGGGCCGATCCGTCACCTCCACCTTCATAACGCCCCCCCGGTCACTGGCGGGAAGAAAGCCACTTCATCGTCCTCTTCCAGTGTCGCGTCGTAATCGACGTATTCCATATTCCGTGCCGCCAATATATTGGCGGGCAAAGGTTCTTCGGGCAACAGAAGATGCCATAGCTCGCGCACCGTAACGCCCTCCGGCGCCGATACCGAGCTAACGTCTATACCGTGGCGCTCACGCAACCCGGCAAACAATCTGACCCTGACCTGCATTTTTCCCGCCCTGCATTGCGACCTGTGCGCCAGACACCTATAGTAAGATCCAACCACACGAAAAGATTCTGGAGAACATACCGATATCAAGTTTACCACGCTCTGCGTGGCCAGATGTGGGAACCGGGACAGGCAAGATGAGCAAACTGAGCCATTTCAATGCGGCGGGCGAAGCGCATATGGTCGATGTCGGCGACAAGGCCGTATCGAGCCGCTGTGCCGTGGCCGATGGCTGGATTGCCATGCAACCTTCAACCCTGCAACATATTCGCAGCGGCGATAACAAAAAAGGCGACGTCCTCGGCATTGCCCGCATTGCCGGCATCATGGCTGCCAAGAGAACCGCCGAGCTGATTCCCCTCTGCCACCCCCTGGCACTGACACGCGTGGAGCTGGAACTCGAAACACGCGATGAACCGGCCTCCGTGTATTGTCGCGCAACGGTTGAAACGCGCGGGCAGACGGGCGTGGAAATGGAAGCACTGACGGCTGTGCAAATTGCCCTGCTGACGGTTTATGACATGTGCAAGGCCGTGGACCGTGGCATGACACTGCACGAGGTTCGCCTGCTGGAAAAGCTGGGCGGTAAATCAGGCCACTGGCAGCGCAACGCGTCGCGGGGCTGCTGACACATGCGATATATCACACAACAGGGAAGAGACAGTTGATATGACCGCGCCACTCAAGGTCCTGATCGCCGAGGACAATGACGACGATGCACAGCTGCTGCTGGTCAGGCTTCGGCGCGCCGGTTACACCCCCGATTACCTGCGCGTCGACAGTGCCGACGCATTCCGGAACGCCCTGAAGGATCACAGCTGGCATATCGTGATCTCCGATTACGCCATGCCCGGCTTCAGTGGCCTGGAAGCCCTGCGTATTCTGCGCGAGCAGGACCACAATACCCCGTTTATCCTTGTCTCGGGAACCGTTGGTGAGGAAATTGCCGTGGATGCCATGCGCTTCGGGGCCAACGACTACATCATGAAGGATAACCTTGCACGGCTGATACCGGCTATCGACCGTGAGCTGCGCGATGTGCGGGAGCGCTCGGATCGCCGGCGTGCCGAGGAAGCGCTGTACCAGGAACGCGAACGCGCACTGGTTACCCTGCACTCCATCGGTGATGGCGTTATTACCACCGATGCAGACAGCCGCGTTGACTACATGAACCCGGTCGCGGAACGGGTCACTGGCTGGAGCAGCAGCGAGGCCCAGGGACACCCGCTCACGGAAGTGCTGCCACTGACCAACGAGTCAACACGCATCCCGATCGAGAATCCCGCGTCCATCTGCCTGCGTACACGGCAGGTGGTCAACCTCACCGAGCAATGCCTGCTGGTCAACCGTGACGGGCAGGAATTTCATATCGAGGACTCGGCCGCCCCCATATTCGACCGCGAGAACAACGTCATAGGTGTAGTACTGGTGTTCCACGACGTCACCCGCGAGCGGCGTATGGCACGGCAAATGACCTGGGAAGCCACCCACGACAGTTTGACCGGCCTGGTCAATCGGCGCGAGTTTGCGGAACGGCTGAACAACCTGTTGTCCTCGGGGAATCGCGGCAACCGCGAACACGCCCTGCTGTACCTCGATCTCGACCAGTTCAAGGTCATCAACGATACCTGCGGCCACGATGCCGGCGATGAATTGCTCCGCCAGCTCAGCCGCATGCTGCTGGACAAGGTGCCGACAAACTCTTCACTGGCGCGACTGGGCGGCGATGAATTCGGCGTGCTGCTGGAAAACGTTTCCATGGAACAGGCCAGGGAAATTGCCGACCGGCTGCTGACGACCTTCAGCAACTTCACCTACCAGTGGGAAGACCGCCGTTTCGATGTCGGTGTCAGTATCGGCTTGGTGCCCATCCAGCAGGATGCCCGGAGTGCCTCACTGATACTCAGCGCCGCGGACGTTGCCTGTTACGTCGCCAAGGAGGCCGGCCGCAACCGCGTGCACGTGTACGAGGAAAGCGACATCGATCTTGGCCAGCGACACAATGAAATGCACTGGGTGTCGCGCATCAAGGAAGCACTGGAAGAAAACCGCTTCGTCCTGTACCGCCAGGAGATCACCGCGCTGAATGACATGGACAAGACACCGCACTTTGAGCTGCTGGTGCGCATGCGTTCGCCCGACGGCACCATCATCCCGCCGGGCAACTTTATCCCTGCGGCTGAACGCTACAACCTGATGAATGCCCTCGACCGCTGGGTCATCGACAACGCTTTCCAGCACCTGCGTCGCTTGCAGCAGCGTGGAGACAAGGGTATCTATTCCATCAACCTGTCCGGGAATTCACTCAATGAAGAAGGCTTTTCCGACTATATCGCGCAAAAAATCGATGAATACCGGATTCGCACCAGTCAGCTGTGCTTCGAGGTGACGGAAACTGCAGCAGTATTCAACCTGGCCAGGGCCAGCCACATCATCAAGACCCTGAAGAAACTCGGTTGCCGCTTTTCACTCGACGATTTTGGCAGTGGACTGAGTTCATTCGGCTACCTGAAAAACCTGCCGGTGGACTTCCTGAAAATCGATGGCGGCTTCGTAAAAGACATGGACACCAACCCGATGAACCGGGCCATCGTGGAGGCGATACACCAGGTTGGCCATACCCTGAGCATCCGCACGATTGCCGAATTTGTCGAAAACGAGGCCATCGCCACCCTGTTGCGCGAGATCGGCGTGGACTATGCACAGGGCTATCACTTCAGTCGTCCGCAGCCATTACTCGATGAAAGCAATGTCACTCCGATTGATAAAACAACTTCTGTATCAAACATTTAGTCCTTCATCCCGGCGACTTCACAGGCATACCCCTGAGCGGACAAAAACGCTATAATTTCACCTATGCAGTGGATTAACCTCGTTTCGGAAGATGCCGGTATCCAGAATCTCAGGGCCGACAACCGGCGCCCCGCCATCACGCGCAATGTCGATGCGGTGTCGCCCTACCCGTCCACACATGCCCCGCAAATGGGCAAGGGTATGCAGCGGGATCCGGGTAAACAGCGTGATCGCCGCGCGGGAGACCGCCGCACAGGGACAGACCGCCGTAAACAGCAGATCCCGGTAGTGCTGGACACACGCAGCAAACATGACCGCCGCGCCATTTCCAATCGCCGTTCACCCGACGACGCCCGCGATACCGGCAGCGCTCAATCCCGCTCCGGCACGCGCCTGAATCTGTATGCCTGAGCGGCCTGGTGGATCGATACACCCGTCCACCATCGCCTCACCCTGCATCCGCAACTGCTGTCTCGACGAAAACGACATCTGCCTTGGCTGCTACCGCAGCCTGACAGAGATCTGCGCCTGGGGCGAAGCCGACAATGCAGTTCGACAAAAAATTCTGCACAATGCGGCTCAACGCAAACAACAACGCGGCCACAACCCGGCGGAAACTATTTAATGCAAAGCCCCCTGAACACTGACCTGCTCGACTTCATCCAGCGCTCACCAACACCGTTTCACGCCACGCACAACCTGCGCCAGACGTTAATGGATGCCGGCTTCGACGAACTGAAGGAGGCTGATCGCTGGCAGACCCGGGCAGGTGGACGCTATTTCATCACTCGCAACAACTCATCCATTATCGCGTTTACGCTCGCCCCGCAATCCCCGCCGGAGCAGGGCTTGCGCATGGTCGGCGCACACACCGACAGCCCCTGCCTGCGCATCAAACCTCAACCTGAAACGATCCGCCAGGGCTACTACCAGCTGGGCGTGGAGGTTTATGGCGGCGCACTGCTCAATCCCTGGTTCGACCGTGACCTGTCGATTGCAGGCCGCATAAGCTACCGGGATGCCGCCCAACAACTGAACAATGTGCTGATCGACTTCAAACAGGCCGTCGCCACCATCCCCAGCCTGGCAATCCATCTCGACCGCGACGCCAACAAGTCGCGCAGCATCGATGCACAGAAACACCTGCCGCCGGTGGTGATGCAAACCGACGCGTCTTCACCCGCCGACTTCAGGGCCTTGCTGCGCGACACAGCCCGCAACCAGCACCCGGGGCTGAATATCGAGCAGGTCCTCGAATTTGAACTGTCACTGTACGATTGCCAGCCGCCTGCATTCACCGGTCTCAAGGCTGACTTCATTGCGTCCGCAAGGCTGGATAACCTGCTCAGCTGCTTTATCGCACTGCGCGCCCTGCTCGACAGCGAGGACACGCGATCAAAACTGCTGGTCTGCAACGACCACGAAGAGGTTGGCAGCGCTTCCGCCTGCGGAGCAGATGGCCCGTTCCTGAAATCGGTACTGCAACGCCTGTGCAGCGACCACGAGACGCTGGCGCGCTGTATCGACCGGTCGTGGATGATATCCGCCGATAACGCGCACGGCATTCACCCCAACTATGCAGACAAACACGATGCCGATCATGGCCCGCAACTGAACCACGGCCCGGTTATAAAAACCAACGCCAGCCAGCGCTATGCCACCAACAGTGAAACCGCCGCCCTGTTCCGGCTGCTGTGCGAACGCGCCGATGTACCGGTTCAGTCCTTCGTGGTGCGAAGTGATATGGCCTGTGGCAGCACCATCGGCCCGATCACTGCAAGCAACATCGGCGTGCGCACCCTCGATGTCGGCGTGCCGACCTTCGCCATGCACTCCATCCGTGAACTGGCCGGCAGCAAGGACACGGGCTATCTGCACCAGGCGCTGAAGGAATTTTTTGTTTATTGAACCATCCCTGACCGGAAACAGCGGGAGACAGTGATGTCAGATCAGAAACGCGCACTGGTTGTCGATGATTCAAAATCCGCCCGCATGGTACTGCGCCGCATGCTGGAAAAGCACGGCCTGATTGTCGACACCGCTGAATCCGCTGCCGAGGCGCTGGAGTTTCTCGTCAGCAACCGTCCAGACGCGATTTTCATGGACCACATGATGCCGGGTATGGACGGGTTCGAAGCCGTGCGCGCCATCAAGGACAACCCACAGACCGCCACCATCCCGGTGATGATGTACACCTCGAAGGGTGGCGACCTTTACCTCGGCCAGGCGCGCGCCCTGGGCGCAGTCGGTGTGCTGCCGAAGACCGTGGCGCCCGCCGAACTGTACGAATCACTCAAACGCATCGGACTGCTCGACGAGCGGCGCAACCGTGAGGAAAGCGGCCAGCAGGAAGACGAAATGGCGTCAGAACGCCTCGACGACCTGTACCCACGACAAACTCCCGATATCCCTGTTATCGAGGCCGCGGCCAGCACTGGCCGACCTGAAGATGACGCGGAACCGGTACAGATCCAGCTGCGCCGTATGCTTGACGAGCAACGCGTGGAAATCCGCAAGGATCTGTTGCTGGGCCTGGATACAGCCGCACGCCAGACCCGTGAAAAACTCGACCAGCTGCTGGATGAAAAAATCAATGCGCTACGCCAGCAATTGCCACCCCCGGCACACCCCCCTTCGATTTTACCCATGATCCTGCTGATTGTCCTGTTGTTCATTTCCCTGACCTGGAACTTTACCTCGCGCAATGACGCAGGCGACAAGGACCTTTACAGTACAGCGGACATTGCTGTGGCCGGCCGGCCAAAGATCCAGGCTGAACCGGTAGAACGTGGCGCAAAACCTGACCCGGTAGACAGGGATAACACAGGGGAGCGGATTAAACAGCTATGGCAAACGGTAAGCTGGGCATTGAGCCAGGATATGAACTACCCCTGGAATGAAATTGCGCTCGACGGCGCACGCATGCGAACCATTGCACAACTGCTCGACCAGCTTGGCCGCACTGGCTTTGCAGGCAAGCTGGTGCTGGAAACCCATACGGGTGAATTCTGCTTGCAGGGCAGCCAGGAAAAAGGCTTCGAACTTGCCGCTGAAGACATCACACTGGACCAGTGCAGTACCATTATGAACCCGGTGCAACCCACCGATTCAGCCTCGACCCACCAGTCACTGACATTCGCCAACCTGGTTGCCAGCTCTCCCTGGCTGCAGGATGGCAGCATAGAACTGGAAATCCGCGCCGTCCCGCGTAGCGAGTCCCTCGCCGACTACCCACCACGTGAGCCGGCGACAAAAGCCGGTGAATGGAACCGTATTGCCGCTGCGAACAACCGCGTGCTGATACAGCTGGTCCCGGAGTAGGGACGTGTGCAGGTCAGGCCTTTTTGTAGATCTCCGCGCCACCCTTCACGAACTCGACTGATTTTTCCTGCATGCCCTGCTTCAGGGCATCGTCTGCCGACATGCCATGCTCGCGCGCATACTCGCGCACGTCCTGGGTAATCTTCATGGAGCAGAAGTGCGGCCCGCACATGGAGCAGAAGTGCGCCACCTTGGCGGAATCCCTGGGCAGGGTCTCGTCGTGGTATTCACGCGCCCGTTCGGGGTCCAGCGCCAGGTTGAACTGGTCTTCCCAGCGGAACTCGAAACGCGCCTTGGACATGGCGTTATCGCGTACCTGCGCGCCGGGATGGCCCTTGGCCAGGTCGGCAGCGTGGGCGGCAATCTTGTAGGTAATAATGCCTTCGCGCACATCTTCCTTGTTGGGCAGGCCCAGGTGTTCCTTGGGCGTGACGTAACACAGCATCGCGGTGCCGTACCAGCCGATCTGCGCGGCGCCAATGGCGGATGTAATATGATCGTAGGCCGGTGCAATATCGGTGGTCAACGGGCCAAGCGTGTAGAACGGCGCCTCGTAACAATCACGCAGCTCCTTGTCCATATTCTCCTTGATGAGCTGCATGGGCACGTGGCCAGGCCCCTCGATCATGACCTGCACATCATGCTCCCAGGCAATTCCGGTAAGCTCACCCAGCGTTTCCAGTTCGCCGAACTGCGCCGCATCATTGGCATCCGCCAGCGAGCCCGGGCGCAGACCGTCGCCCAGCGAGAAGGACACATCGTAGGCCTTCATGATTTCGCAGATATCGGAAAAATGCGTATAGAGGAAACTTTCCTCGTGATGTGCCAGGCACCACTTCGCCATAATGGAACCACCGCGCGAAACAATCCCGGTCACGCGATCGGCTGTTAATGGCACGTATTTCAGGCGCACGCCGGCGTGGATGGTGAAATAATCCACACCTTGCTCGGCCTGCTCGATGAGCGTGTCGCGGAACAGCTCCCAGCTCAGCTCTTCGGCCTTGCCGTCGACCTTTTCCAGCGCCTGGTAGATCGGCACAGTACCGACCGGCACCGGTGAGTTGCGCAGAATCCACTCACGGGTTTCATGGATGTTCTTGCCAGTGGACAGATCCATTACCGTGTCACCGCCCCAGCGTGTCGACCAGACCATTTTCTCCACTTCCTCGGCAATCGATGAGGTCACGGCCGAGTTGCCGATGTTGGTGTTGACCTTCACCAGGAAGTTACGGCCGATGATCATCGGCTCCAGTTCCGGGTGATTGATATTGGCCGGGATGATGGCACGCCCGCGGGCAATTTCATCGCGCACGAATTCCGGCGTCACCCGCTCCGGCACACTGGCGCCGAAACTCTGCCCCTTGTGCTGGCGCAGCAGGGCACTGTCCTTCAGCATTTCCAGCCGCAGGTTTTCACGGATGGCGACGTATTCCATCTCGGGCGTAATAATACCCTTACGCGCATAATGCATCTGCGACACGTTGGCACCGGCCCTGGCGCGGCGCGGCTTGCTGATGTGTTCAAAGCGCAGTCTGGCCAGCTCAGGGTCACTGTTACGCTGGCGGCCGAATTCAGAGCTGGGACCGTCCAGGCACTCGGTATCGCCACGTTCCTCGATCCAGGTACGGCGCAATGCCGGCAACCCTTCCAGCAGGTTAATTTTTACATTCGGATCGGTGTAGGGACCGGATGTGTCATACACGGTGATGGGAGGGTTTTTCTCGACACCAAAACTGGCGGCTGTGTCGGCCTGCTCGATCTCGCGCATACCCACGCGGATGTCCGCGCGCGAACCCTCGACATAGATTTTGCGTGAACCGGGAAACGGCCGGGTAACTTCAGCGGAAAGCTCGCTGGTCTTCTGGATAAATTCTTCCGGGATGGCGCTCATGGAGTTTCCCCTCTGTTCGGGTGGTGACGGGTTGCGGGGAAGACTGATGCAGTGTTCAGCTTCCCTGCGCTGGTATTAACCGGTTCAGGTTCAAAGGGTGTTTCTCAGCCCCGTTGACACAGGAGCACCCCTAGCTGCGCGGACAAAGTAGCTAAAGGATGGAAGTATTGCAAGCACACCCGCACGCCAGTACCCTTGATCGGACACGGAGGAAATAACCCTGATGAATGCACTGAATCTGGAAGAAGCCCGCTTCAACATGATCGAACAACAGATCCGACCCTGGGATGTGCTTGACGATCAGGTACTTGAAACACTCGCCAGCACCCCGCGCGAGGACTTTGTGCCGCAACGTTACCGCGCCCTGGCCTTCTCGGACATCAGCGTACCGCTGCAGCACGACCAGGTGATGATGCCACCCAGGCTGGAAGGCCGGCTGTTGCAAAGCCTGTTGCTGAAACCGACCGACCGCGTTCTGGAGATCGGCACCGGCAGCGGCTACCTCACGGCCTGTCTGGCCAGGCTGGCGGGCAGCGTACACTCCGTCGACATTTTTGCCGACTTCATCGAGCAGGCCAGTGACAAACTGGAACAACATGACATCGATCATGTGACCTTCGAGCACACCGATGCGGCCAGCGGGCTGGAGACGACACAGCGCTATGATGCCATTGCCGTGACCGGCTCATTACCGTTACTGCATCACGGCTACCACGAACTGCTCAACCCGGGTGGACGCCTGTTTGTTATCGTCGGCAAACCACCGATCATGCAGGCGCTGCTCATCACCCGCACCGATGACCGGGAATGGAACGAGGAAAGCCTGTTCGAGACTTCCGTCCCTCCACTGATCAACGCCCCGCGAGCAGGGGCATTCAGGTTCTGAACATGCGTGAACTCAGTGCCAGCGAACTGCATGCCTGGCTGTGTGAGACGGATTGCAAACCCCTGCTGCTCGACGTGCGCGAACCGTGGGAATTCGACAAGGCGCGTATCGAGGGTTCGACCCTGGTTCCCATGCGCCAGATCGGCGAACAGATCCATGAACTCGACAGCACGAGTGAAATTGTCGTCATCTGCCATCACGGTATACGCAGTCGTGTGGTGTGCCGTTTTCTGGAAAGCGAAGGCTTCAGTAACGTGATCAACCTGGCTGGCGGGGTGGATGCGTGGGCAAAGGAAGTTGACCGCCGGATGCCAACCTACTGAGTGCTTATGAGACATCTGCTGACACTGATCGCACTGCTGGTAACCGGCCACATGGCCAATGCGGCAGACCTGCTGACGGTCTACGAAGTTGCCGCGCGTAACAACCCCACACTGGCCGCAGCGGCTGCAAGTCTGGATGCGACCCGTGAAAATCGTCCCCAGGCCTTCGCCGGCCTGCTGCCCAGCCTGGATCTGGGCGCCTCGCTGGGACGCTCGCGTTTCAAAAATATCGACCCGTCCCGGGACGCCACCTACAGCACAGACAAGCTGGCCAGTATCAGGCTGGTCCAGCCACTGTTCCGCTACGACCGCTGGATTGCCCTGAAACAGGCCGACAGCACCATTGCCGCTGCCGAGGCCGATTATGCCGCCGCACAACAGGCGCTGATGGTCGATGTGGCTGAACGCTACTTCGCCGTACTCGATGCACAGGACAACCTGGATTTTGCCCATGCGGAAAAAAGCGCCATCGGCCGTCAACTGGACCAGGCAAAGCAGCGTTTCGATGTCGGGCTGATCGCCATTACCGACGTCAAGGCAGCGCAGGCCCGTTACGATATTGCCGTCAGCCAGGAAATTCGCGCTGTCAGCGAACTGGAAGGCAGCCGTGACGCCCTGCGTGAACTGACCGGTGAATATTTCGACAAGCTCGCCCTGTTACGCGATGACCTGAGACTGGTCCGCCCCGACCCCGACTCACCCGAACACTGGATCAACCAGGCAAAGCAGCAGAACCTGCAGGTACTGTCTGCCCAGGCCGCCAGTGAAGCCGCGCGCCAGGAAATGCGTCGCCAGCGTGCCGGACATCTGCCGACACTCGACTTCAGCGCCAGCGCACGCTACCAGGACGTCAACTTCGGCGGTATTGCCCCCATCAAACGCCAGGACAGCGATATCGGTATCCAGCTCAACATCCCGCTCTACCAGGGCGGCGCGACAAGCTCGCGCACCCGCCAGGCGCGCAGCCGCTTCGAGCAAGCCACCCAGCAACTGCAACAGGCTGTACGCAGCGCCGAGCTGGCGACACGCAATGCCTGGCGCGGCATTCGTACCGACATTGCCCAGGTCCGCGCACTGAGTGAATCGCTGGAATCCACCCGGGTCGCGGTGGAAGCGGAAGAGGCCGGCTTCGAAGTCGGCACCCGTACCATCGTCGATGTGCTCAATGCACAACGCGAACACTACCTGGCCCGGCTCAACTATGCGCGCGCACGCTCGCAGTACGTGGTCGACCAGCTGCGCCTGAAACGCGCCACCGGCATCCTGTCACGCGACGACCTGGTCGAGGTCAATCGCGCACTGAAAAATACACCTGACGCACCATAGACAATGAACGACAGCCTTACCCCCGATATCCCCGACTTCGATGATCCGATTGGCCTGCTGCGCGCCTGCCATGACCGCATGCTCGCCAACTGCGATACACTGGAAAAGCTGGTTGAGCATTTGCAGGAGAAAGGTCTGGATGAGGAAGCAAAATCAGCCATCACCGGCATCGTAAGGTACTTCAGCACCAGCGCCGTTCACCATCATGAGGACGAGGAACAGGACCTGTTCCCGCTGCTCAACGGACAGTCGCTGAAACTGGCGGACATTATCTACAGGCTCAAGCAGGACCATCAGCAACTGGACAGGCTCTGGCAACAGCTTGCCGCCGACCTGCAACAGCCCTCGAAGCTGGGCGAAAACCCGGACTTCACCGAACACGTTGCACAGTTCTGCAGTGCATACCGCGAGCACATCGATATCGAAAATCGTGAACTGCTGTTTATGGCCCGGCACAGCCTCAGTACGCGCCAGCTGGAAGATGTCGGCCGCGCGATGGCAAAACGGCGCGGCGTCAAACGCTGAGACAGTTCAACACACGCGCCAGGGCGCCACGGTTTTCCTTTAGTACCTGACCACCCGCCGCAATCTGGCTCTGTTGCGATTTACTATCGTTGAAAAACCTCTCCACCGCCGTCACCAGCGCCGCTTCATCTTCGACACGGGTTACAGCACCGGCATTCTCCAGCCGGCGATAGATGTCGGCAAAATTCCCGGTAGAAACGCCACTGAGCACTGCACATCCTGCCTGCAGGGCTTCCAGTGGATTATGTCCGCCGCGTGCTACCAGACTGCCGCCAATCAATGCAACGGGTACCAGGCCATATAAATACGCCAATTCACCCAGCACATCGACAACCAGGACCTGGTTTGCCCGCTCAGGCAAATCGGTCCGTGCACACTCTGAATAAAGCGCCGGGGACATACCGGCCTGCCGGCACAGCTGCATAACCTCGACCGCCCGCTCGGGATGACGCGGCACAAGCAGCAACAGGCAATCCGGGTGACGCGCCAGTAACCGACGATGCGCGGCAAGCACCATAGCCTCCTCACCCGGGTGAGTGCTGGCGGCCACCCAAAATCGACCGTGCTGATGAAACCTGTGTCGCAACCCCGCCAGTCGTTGCTCGAAGTCCGCCGGCAACTCCACCTCGTACTTGAGGTTTCCGGCCACCATCACGCGATCTTCCGGCGCACCGAGTGATACAAAGCGGCTCGCATCTGCTTCACTCTGTGCGGCAACAGCCGTTACACAGGCCAGCGTTTCACGGGCCAGCGACGCTACCCGGCGATAACCACGCAGCGATCGCTCTGAAAGCCTGGCATTCACCAGGTACAACGGAATATCCCGCTGCTTCAGGGCATGAAAAAGATTCGGCCAAAGTTCGGTTTCCATCACAATGACTTTCCCCGGCCTGAGGGATGACAGGAAACAGCGCAACGCAAACGGCAGGTCCCAGGGTAAATAGGCACAACGCACCCGATCGCCGAACAACTGCATCACGGTATCGCGCCCGGTCGGTGTGGTGGTGGTGATCAGCAACGGTTTTTGTGGCTCACGCTGCAACAGGGCATTGACCAGAGGAACGGCCGCCCGCACTTCACCGACTGACACAGCATGCACCCATGTCACAGGAGCGTCACCTGCAACACAACTCACCCTGCCCAGCCGCTCGCGCCAGTCACGCCGGTATGCCGGCTGACGGAAACCGCGCCACCACAAGCGGATAAACACCCAGGGTAAACCGATATACAGCAGAAAAGTATAAACGCGCATCACGTTGCGATCATAACAGCCGGCTGCTTTGTTACAATGCTGCGTGTGCCGACCCCAGACTCCACGCTTTCCACCCGTTACCTTGCCCCGCGCTTCTGGCCAACCTGGCTGATGTTCGGCGCACTGCGTCTCGTTATTCTTCTCCCGTATCGCTGGCAGATGCACATCGGACGACTGATCGGACGACTGGCCCTGCGCCTGACAAGGCATCGCCGGCATATTGCCGGGGTGAACCTGGCACTGTGTTTTCCGGAAAAATCACCTCAACAACGTAATACCCTGCTGAAAGCACACTTCGATTCGCTGGGCTGCGGTATTGTCGAAACCGCGCTGTGCTGGTGGGGTAGTGAACAGAAGTTACGTGGCATCACACAAGTCGTCGGCCTGGAACACCTTGAGGCCGCCCGCGCGAAAGGTAAAGGCGTCATTCTGCTCAGCGCACATTTTACAACGCTGGAACTGGGCGGCCGCCTGCTGGCCATGCATGCGCCGTTTCATGTGCTTTATCGCCAGCACAAGAATCCGTTGTTTGAATCAGTCATGCGCAAGTCACGTGAACGCCGTTTTGAAAAAGCCATAGCGCGCGACGACATGCGCGGTCTGCTGAACAGCCTGAAAGCCGGCATGCCGGTATGGTATGCGCCTGACCAGAATCACGGCGGCAGCCAGTCTGTGTTCGCGCCGTTGTTCGGGGTACCGGCATCGACACTCACCACGCCCTCGCGTATTGCAAAAATCAGCGGCGCTGCCGTGGTGCCCTTCTACCCGACCCGCCTTGCAGATGACAGCGGCTACCTGCTTACCCTGTGCCCGGCGCTGGAAGATTTTCCGTCCGACGATGCCGTACAGGATGCCACGCGGCTGAATACGTTACTGGAAGGTGTGATAGGTGAAATGCCCGAACAGTATCTGTGGGTGCACCGCAGGTTCAAAACGCGGCCGGAAGGGGAAGCCTGCCCTTACGCCTGATTCCCCTGGAAGATACGGCATTAACCGCAGGAGCCTCTGATTAATTCGGAATCGTCATCGGCGCAATATCCCGTCATCGGCGCAGGCCGGAATCCAGGCGGTTTGATCCGGCTTTCTGGATTCCCGCCTGCGCGGGAATGACGGGATTTAAGGCTTAACTTAGTGCCATTCCCTCATAGACCGTTTCCAGCAGTCCCGGCCCCGTTTCACGGTGAACCGCACTATCGACAATACCCGTTCCAATCTCGTTTTCTGTCATCAGCCGCCTGTCCCTTTGCGTGCTTTGCGCCTCTGCGAGAGCATCAATCCGGCAAATGCTCACAGACTTTAAATATCCGACCACCCCAACCGGCTCACCAGTTCATGGGCCAGATAACCTGCCGGCAAGGTCTCGGGGGTATAGCGCCATTCATCGAGGCACTCCGGTGTTTCGGCAAGCTCCGCCAGTGCAATCCGGCACAGACGCCCGGCATCCACGTAACGACGCAACGCCTGTTCATAGCGACTGTCCGGCAGGGCGTGTTGCGGGCGCAGACTGTAGACGGGGCGTTGTGCAGACATGGCTTCGGTCAGCATGGTCATGCTGTCTTCGCTGACAAACACCTGCTCGGCCGCGCCGAGAAAGGCTTCCGGCCGGTAAACATCACCGCCCTGGCTCCAGCAAGTCTGCGCAACATGCGCGGCATCGATATAATGCTTTAGTACGCGCTCACCCGCCGCGCCGGTACGCCTTGACGTGACCAGCAACCAGCGAATGCCGTATTTTTCCGCCAACGCGTTCATGCCGCGCGCAATGCCTGTCCAGTCAGCTTTCCGGTACCGGTAACCTGCACCTTTGCCGCCCAGCAACATCAGCCAGTAACGCTGCGTGACGTTTCCGAGTTCCCCGCGCAGCGCCTCACCTTCTGCTGTCACGCGCTCCGGGTCAATGGTGGTTGGCAACAACGGGACAACCAGATTATTGTCTGCCCCCTGCACCGGCTCCAGCGTCATCACCACACTGAAGTGGCGTGCGTGCAGGCGGCGCAGGGTCCCGGCAAAAATGCTGGCGGTACCGGTTGCGGCTGCAATCCAGGCATTGGCGAAAGAGGTCTTGCCGCCGGCGGACACAATCAGGTCACAGCCTTGTTCCGGCAACGGCTCCATATGATAGAAAAGTCGTAATGCCCTGGAAACTCTGATCAATTTGTCACACCGGCGCAGGCCGGTATCCAGTTCCCTGAAAGCGATGGATTCTGGCATACGCCAGAATGACGGGAAATGAATTAATCCGGGTTTACCTTTCAGTGAATGTGGCGTGTCGGAATGGTTCAGCATAAAGCGCAGGACATTGCGCGCCAGTCCCATGCGCATACGCAGATGAATCGTGTGGACTTCAAGTGGCACAACCTCACCCAGCGCAGCCACGATACCCTGCGAACGGCTGTCGTGACCTGGCTGGCCATCAGACAACAACCAGACACGTTTGCACTCAGACACCGCGCTTCCCCGTACGCATGCGCTGCCGGAAGGCCAGCATGCCGTCTCTGCCACTGACCTTGATACGGGCCAGCTCCAGCGGGTTCCAGTTCGCCGGGTCGTCGATGCCTTCACGCACGGTCACTGCACTGTCGTAACCGGCCTCGCGCACGCAGGCAACCTGTTGCGGACGATACAGGCCGAAAGGATAGGCAAAGCTGCGCACCGGCACACCGAACTGCTGTTCCAGCCGGCGCTTCGATTCGCAAAGTTCGTGGCGCAGCGCCGTATCGTCGAGGTTGAGAAAGGTGGGATGCGTCAGTGTGTGCGCGCCCAGTTCAAAACAGCCTGAAGCCAGTAATGTCTCGACCTGATCGTCACTCAGCTTGGGAATTTCCCTGAGTTCGCCGTCATCGTGGTGGGCCTTGCGCGAACGCGACCAGTCCCTGTCATGACGTTCCACGACCAGGTAAAGCGTGGCCCTGTAACCGTACTGTTGCAGCAACGGCAAGGCCTGTGTGAGGTTATCGGCATAGCCATCGTCGAAGGTGATGGCCACCGCCCTGTCCGGCAACCGGCCGGCCTGGTCGACCAGTTCGCTGACGGTATACCCCTGCCAGCCGTTATCCCTCAGCCAGCGTAACTGACGTTCAAACGTCGAAGGTGTTACGCGCAGACCGTTGAAACGGGCACCGGCCACGGGTTCGGCGATCATGTGGTACATGAGGATACGCGGCAAACGGGTATCCACGCCCGGTCGCCACCAGGCATAGCGCCAGGAGAACCAGGCCGCAACCAGTGCGGGGATGCCCCATAGCGCAAGGTTCACTCAGGCGTTACCTCGCGGTAGACGGCCAGTGTACTGTCCACCATGTCCTGCACGCTGGTAAAGGCCGCCGGGTCAACCGGTACGGGCTGCTCCAGTAGTTGCCGCGTGGTGGCCGTCAACGCCTCGACATCACCGGCAGGCACACGCCCGGGGGGATACACCCGCGCCAGCGACTCGCCGACGCCGCCGTGATCGTAGCCCACCACCGGCACACCGAGGCTCAACGCCTCGCACACCGTGCGACCGAAGGATTCCGGTTTACGCGACAGGGAAAACACCAGGTTGGACATGGACAGTACATCGCGCAGGTCCATGCGGTGGCCGGTAAAGGTCACCAGGCCCTCCAGCCCGAGGTTTTGCGCCGTGCGCTGTAACTCGTCAGCATAGGCCCTGTGGCGCGGGTCTTCACCGCCCACGATCAGGCCGTACACCGGCAAACCGGCCTCCACCAGGCCGGCCAGCATATGCAGGAAATCCACGTGCCCCTTAAGCCGCGTAATGCGTCCCGGCAGGGTCAGCACCTGGCGTTCCAGCAGGAAGGGGAAATCCTGGTACCAGCGGCTGATCCACGAGTCGCCGGGACGAAAACCGAACGGGTAGACGTCGGGATCAATGCCGCGTTCTATGACACGTATCCGCGAGGCATCCGTATGCGGGTAGTTATCAAGGATGTAACGGCGCGCGGATTCCGACACGGCAATCACCCGCTCACCCTTTGTCATAATGCGGCTGTAGCGCCCGACCGAGTACAGGCCGTGCACCGTAGTGATAAACCCCGGCCGCTGTGCCGCCGGCAACCGGCGCCAGGCCAGCCACGCAAGCCAGGCCGGCAGACGTGAGCGCACATGCACAATATCGACGTTCTCACTCACCATCAGACGGCGCAGGCGCGGCACCAGCCGCAGGCTCCACAGGGACTTGTGCCCCACCGGCAGCCGAATATGTTCGCTGCCCTGCCCGGTCAGCCGGCTGACCAGCTGACCACCGGCGGACACCACCAGCGAACGATGCCCCGCCTGCACCAGTCCACGGGCAATTTCCAGCGTGCCACGCTCGACACCACCGGATTCCAGCGCCGGCAACAGTTGCAGGACGGTCAGTTTACCTTCAGCCATTGTTCCACGATCCAGTCTGCACAACGCCCCGCCTCGTCGAGCGGCGGGGGTGTCGCGGGGGTTTGCCAGTCACCGGGCGCCGCCACCCAGCCGCGCGTGACCAGCGTATCGACGCCGGCCGTGACACGGTTGGCGCCGCGCCGCGCGACCGCCAGCAGGCCGGTCGGCACGCCACGGGTGAGTGATTCATAAATCATCGATACGCTATCCTCGGTCACACGTACTTCGGCAGCCGTTGCCAGTGCCTCCGCCACCGGGTGATCTGCCGGCAGCAGCGACAAACCCGCGTGCCCGGCCAGTCTCGTCATCAACGATGCCGGCGTACGCCGCGACCCCGATACCCGCCACTCCAGTTGCGGTCGCGCCGACAGCAGCGCATCGATCTGCGCCAGCACCGCATCGTCCTGCCAGCGGTAGTGCGGTGAAGGTCCGCCCAGCAGAACCAGGCCATTATCATTGCGCGGATTCCGCGCAGCCTGTTGCGTATTCAGCACCCCGGTCGTCACCAGCACATTGGCGGCGGCGCGGGGATGGTCGTGTTCGGGGATCAGGCACAGGTCGAACAGTGCATTGGGCAGAGCTGGCCGCATCAGCACCACGGCACGCCCGCCGATGGCGCGTCGCGCCGCCAGCAGGTGCCAGTGTGTCGCATGACCGGCACCGACCAGCAGGTCGGGCCGGGGCAGCGCACGACCCGCCGGGTAACGGCCTGTCAGCCAGGCGCCCAGCGCAGCCAGACGGTCACCGCCATGCAACTCATGGACCTCAATGTCGCAACGTGCCTGCAATGCCCGGGTCAGCCCCAGGCTCTGTGCATCGTGACCCGGCTTGCCGTCGCTGATGCGCCACAGGACATAGGGGGCGGCACGACGTTGCACGGGAAGTCACGACCGTCAGCGGCCGTTCAGTCCTTGAGGATGTAGTCAGCGCCACAGTAGGGACACTTTGCCCTGCCGCTATCCTCGATGGGCAGGTACACGCGCGGGTGCGAGTTCCACAGGGTCATACCGTCCATGGGACAGTGCAGCGGCAGGTCGTCGCGTGTCACTTCGTAGCAGTTCTCGGCATTGGCCTCGATGTAACGCTTGCCGCTCTCGGCGTCCGCCGCGGTGTTGGGACTGGGCATGGTGCTATCCTCCGTTTTATCCGACCAGCGACAACCATTCGGGATGGTCCTCGCGGCGACCGTGTACCTGGTCGAAGTACAGGGTCTGCAGTTTTTCGGTGATCGGGCCACGCCCGCCGTTACCGATAGTGCGGTTATCCACTTCCCGGATCGGCGTCACTTCAGCGGCGGTACCGGTAAAGAACGCTTCGTCCGCGACATAGACCTCGTCACGGGTGATACGCTTTTCGCGAATCTCCAGGCCCTGCTCCTGCGCCAGCGTCATGATGGTTTCGCGGGTAATGCCTTCCAGCGCCGAAGTCAGGTCGGGCGTGTACAACACACCGTTGCGCACAATAAAAATATTTTCACCGCTGCCTTCCGCCACGTAGCCCTCGGCGTCCAGCAGCATGGCCTCGTCATAGCCGCAGGTCAGCGCCTCCTGCAGCGCCAGCATGGAGTTCATGTAGTTGCCGTTGGCCTTGGCCTTGCACATGGTGATGTTGACGTGGTGACGCGTGTAGGACGAGGTGCGGATACGGATACCCTTTTCCAGGTTCTCCTTGCCCAGGTAGGCGCCCCATTCCCAGGCGGCGACAATCACATGCACCTTCAGGTTGTCGGCGCGCAGCCCCATACCCTCGGCGCCATAAAAACACATGGGCCGCAGGTAGGCGGAAGTCAGACCGTTCTCGCGCACCACGTCGATCTGTGCCTGGTTGAGCGTGTCCTTGTCGAAGGGCATGGGCATTTGCAGGATGTGCGCGGAACGGAACAGCCGGTCGGTGTGATCCTGCAGGCGAAAAATCGCCGTGCCCTGCTCGGCATCGTAGGCGCGCACGCCCTCGAACACGCCCATGCCATAGTGCAGGGTATGCGTGAGCACATGGGTGGTCGCATCGCGCCAGGGGCGCATTTCGCCGTCATACCAGATGACGCCGTCACGATCGGCCATCGACATCGAACTTCTCCTTCAAATTTGTAACAACAGGAACACCTGTATGATCTTCGTCATCCCGGCGCCGGCCGGGATCCACAGCATACGCCGGACACATGGATGCCGGCCTGCGCCGGCATGACGCGCGTTAGCAGTGCTATCCGTCTTCCATCAAGACGCGTGTTAGCAGCGCTAACCATCTTCCATCAACTCGCGCCACAGCTTCTCCACTTTCCTGCGTGACCGCTCCAGCCGCTCATCCTCGATCACCGGCCGCGCTTCGGCGAGCGTCAACCGGTGGAGGACGCCGCGGTATTGCTGGTAGGCCTCGATCAGGATCTGGGCATACGCAGACTTGAGCAGGCCTTCCCTCGCCAGCACCTTCAGCAGACTGATGGTGTCGGTGCGGTCCAGCAGTGCCGGGTGGGCCTTGCTCCAGCGCAGGACGAGGTATTGCACCATAAATTCGATATCAACGATACCTCCCGGGTCCTGCTTGAGGTGAAATCCGCTGCCCCGCGAACCCAGCTCACGGCGCATGCGCTCGCGCATGTCGCGCACCTGCCGGCGCAGGTCGGGCTGGTCGGCGCAGGCGGCCAGCACCTTTCGACGCACGTCCAGGAAAGGTTTTTCCAGCACGCGGTCACCCGCCACCAGGCGCGCCCGCACCAGCGCCTGGTGTTCCCAGGTCCAGGCTTCGTTGAGCTGGTAGTCCGCGAAGGCATCGATATCACTCACCAGCATGCCCGAGTTGCCGGAAGGCCGCAGCCGCATGTCCACCTCGTAGAGCGCGCCGGCGGCGGTGAAAGTTTCCAGCATATGGATCATGCGCTGCCCGAGGCGGGCGAAAAACACCGCATTGTCGACCGGCTTGCGGCCGCTGGTACGCTGCATGCTGCCGCTGCTGTCGTGCAGGAACACCAGGTCGAGATCGGAACCATAGCCCATCTCGATACCCCCCAGCTTGCCGTAGCCGATAATGGCGAAGGCTACCCGCCGCAGCTTCCCCCTGACCTTGCAGCGTGGTTCGCCGTGGCGGCGCAGCATATCGTCCCAGGCGATCGACAACACCTTTTCCAGCACCACTTCGGCGATGGCGGTCAACTCATCACTGACGACCATGACCTGCGCCGCGCCGGCAATGTCGGCCGCGGCCACGCGCAGCACCATGGCGTGGCGGAACTGGCGCAAACGGTCCATCTGCAGCTCCAGGTCGTTGTCGGCGATATCGCCGAAGCGCCGTTCCAGCTCGCTCTCCAGTTCCTGGCGCGACAGGGGGGAATACAGGCTGCGCGGGTCGAGCAGCTGGTCGAGCAGCATGGGGAAGCGGGCGATCTGTTCGGCAATCCAGGCACTGGCGGCACACAGGCTCACCAGCTGCGACAGCACCTGCGGGTACTCCTGCAACAGAGCGAGGTAGGTGGTGCGCCCGGCGATATGTTCCAGCACGTTGACCAGCCGGCCCAGCACCCCGGCCGGCTGCGGCTGATGCGCCACCGCGGCGATCATCATGGGCACCAGTGCATCGAAGCGCACCCGCCCCTGCTCACCGAGGTAGCGCGGCGCCGTACCTTCGCGCAATTGTTTGATGCGGCGCAGCGCTTCGGCCGGATCGTCGTAGCCGGCTTCTTCCAGTAACTGCAACGCTTCTTCATCCGTGCAGCGTTCCAGCCACAGGTTGCGCAGCGCTTCGTTCTCGTCCGGCGCCTGCTGCCGGGGCGAATCGAACACCTGCTCGAAGTGGGTCTCGACACGGCGCCTGTGACCGTTGAGCGCGGCAATATAACGCTTCCAGTCCGGGTAGCCCATCGATAACGCCAGCTGCACACGCTCGATCCCGGATTCGGGTAAATGGTGCAGCTGGCGGTCATGCAGGGCCTGCAGGTGGTTTTCGCTGCGGCGCAGGAAGTGATAGGCCGATTCCAGTTGCGTGACACTGTGCGGCGGCAGCAGTTTCAGCTCCAGCAGCGCCGCCAGCACATCCACCACGCGGCGCTGGCGCAGGCGCGGTTCGCGCCCGCCGTGCACCAGCTGAAAGGCCTGCACGATAAACTCGATTTCACGAATACCGCCCGGCCCCAGCTTGATATTGTCCTGCTGGTCACGGCGCTCCACCTCCTGGCGGATCTGGCGCTTGAGGTCACGCAGGGCATCGAAAGCCTGGAAATCCAGGTAGCGGCGAAATACAAACGGTCGCAGCAATTCCATCAGCTCGCGCCGGCTGTCGGCGTCGCCGGTGACCGGGCGCGCCTTGATCATGGCATAACGCTCCCACTCACGGCCCTGTGACTGGTAGTACTCCTCCAGCGCGTCATAACTGCACACCAGCGCGCCCGCACTGCCGTAGGGGCGCAGACGCATGTCGACGCGGAACACGAAACCGTCGGCATCGTGGTCGGACAGGGCCTGGATCAATGATTGCCCCAGTCGCGTGAAGTACTGCTCCGGACTGAGTGCAGCGCGCTTGCGCGCCGGACGCGCCTCCGGGTAAGCGAAAATCAGGTCGATATCGGAAGAGAAGTTCAGTTCGTGGGCACCCAGCTTGCCCATTGCCAGCACCACCAGCGGGGCTGGCTGGCTGTTGTTGTCGCGCAACGGTGGCGGAGTATCCGCGGCCTGCCAGTCGGTCAGCCGCTCCAGCGCCCCTTCGATGCAGGCGTCAGCCAGATCGGACAGATCACGCAGGGTTTCCTCGAGACGCGCCCAGCCGGCCAGATCGCGGCAGGCAATGCGCAGCATCTCGCGCTGCCGGACACGGCGCAGGGTCTGCTTCAGCGCTGGTTCATCCGGGCAGGCCGCCAGCTGCTCCCTTACCCGCTGCGCCAGCACCCCGGGCCAGGAATCGGCCAGCAGATCACCGCTGTCGAGCAGATCCTCGACCCGCTGCGGTACCCGGCTACACAGCTCCGCCACGAACTCACTGATGGCAAACAGGCGGCACAGCGTCCGCTGAAGCGCCGGATCGCGCGTATAGCGCGCTTTCGCGGCCTCTGCCGAGCTCACATAGGCTTCCCAGCGCTGCCGCGCGGGTCCCTGCAGGATTTTCGGCAAATCAGCCCAGGGGGCTGTCTGTGCTGGTTTTTTTGTTTTCCGCGCCACAGCCGACAGGGTAACGCGATCGCCCCTCAAACGCAGCCGGAACGCGTATAATGGCACGGAATAATCCGCACAACAGTGCGTCTTACCCTTTACCAGACAACTCACGGTGGCCATGTGATTTCCAATTTCTGTAAAAACCGCCAGTTCAAACGTGAACTGACCGACTACCGGGAGAACCTGTACCGCATTGCCTATTCCTGGTGCCACAACCCGGCACTGGCAGACGACCTGGTCCAGGAAACCATGGCCAAGGCGCTGAAAAACAGTGGCCAGTTACGCGATCCGAAAACCCTGAGAGCCTGGCTGTACCGGATTCTCAGCAACTGCTGGCGCGACCACTTTCGCCGCAGTCGCGATACCGTCGATATCGACGACGTGGTACTGATCGAGAAGGATACCCCCGATCTTTGCCACGACCGGCAACTGATCATACAACGCGTACGCCGCGCCATCGAACGCCTGCCGATGGGGCAACGCCAGGTGGTATCGCTGGTTGACCTGGAGGGTTGTTCGTATATCGAGGTTGCCGACATACTGGATGTACCAATCGGCACCGTCATGAGCCGTTTGTCACGCGCTCGTAAAGCTCTCAAGGTTAAATTGCTGGATGACGAAATTGCACCGGAACATGACAATGTCCATCACATTGGAACAGTAAAATGAGCAGTAACGACATTTCAGACGAAACACTCAATGCATTCATTGACGGTGAGCTGGATGCCGGCGGCAAAAATGAAGTCTTTGAGGCGCTCGGTGAAGATCGCGCGCTCAGTCAACAGGCCTGTGAACTGCGCCGACTGGGTGAGCTGGTCCGGCATGCCTACGACCACCCGCCGAAAATCGAACAATACCGTAAGGCCTCACCCCGGCGCATGAGCCCGTGGGGTCAGGGCCTGGCCGCGGCCCTGTTACTGGGGCTGGGCGGCATGCTCGGCTGGGCAATCCACACCCCCGGGCAGAAATCGGCCGATCCGGCGCTGCACGCCATGTACTGGGATGAACACAATGCATTCCAGAATACCGATATCAGCAAGGTGACCGCCCAGCAGGGCGCCAAGCGGATTATCGTACATCTGAACACCTCCAGCGCCAGCAAGTTCGAAAAAGCGCTGGACACCGCGGAACAACTGCTTAAAGCCTACGATGAAAACGGCGCCGAGATCGAGGTGGTGGCCAATGCCAGCGCCATCCGCCTGCTGCGCGCCGGCTACTCGCCCTACGCACAACGCGTACATGAACTGCAACAGCGTTATATCAACCTGACGTTCCTGGCCTGCCAGGATGCCATCGATCACGCGCGCGAGATCGAGGGCGGCAAGACCCCGGTAAAACTGCTGCCCGATGTCGATGTCACGCCATCGGCGCTGGAGCACATCCTCAACCGCCTGAGCGAAGGCTGGGTGTACCTGAACGTCTGACTTTTCAGGGCGGTCCGGGATTACTGTCGCAGGATGTCCTGATTGTTCGCATTAAACTCCGGCATAACGCGCCGCATGAATTCGTCAAACAACGGGACGGTAAAAGCCATGTCGCCGTGAGCCGGGCTGTAGATCATGCCCTTTTTTATCAGATTTGCCCGGGTTGGTCCCAGGCTGTTGATTTTTACCTTCATGAGTTCCGCTATATCGCTGGTCCGCTGGGGGCCGGAACCCAGGCACGCCATCGCGTGTAGAAAACGTTTTTCTCCGGGGGTAAGTCGACCGAAACGAACCCGAAAGAAGTTCTCATCGAGGCGATGGATTACCGTTTCGGAAGCATTTTGAATAACGGGGAGATCAATCGGGGAGGCTTCGGCACGATTCCATGCCTGGTAGCCCCATTCCTGAAGGAAGTAGGGATAGCCCTGAGTGAGTTGGAATATTTCCTTGAGGGCCGCCTTTTCAAAGCTAACGCCGTATTCCTCTACCGGGTCTTGCAGAGCCTTGATTGCATCGAGTTCGGAAAGCGCGCCAATATCGGGGAAACTGAAAAGCCGTTCGGCATAGGATTTGGATTCACCAGCAAGTCCCGGGAGGATCGGGAGTCCGGCGCCCAGCATAACCAGGGGCAGTTGACGTTGCTGCATTTTATGCATCGCCATGATGAGTGCACTGAGTTCTTTCTTTTTTAGATACTGAATCTCATCGATGAGGATGGCGACGCAGCTACCACGCTCTGTTGCGGCTTCCGCCACGGCAGTGAAAAGGCTCGGCAAATCAATCTCGAGATCACCGCTGTCTGCCGTGCCGACCTCCGGGTCGATATCAAGCCCGAATTCAACATCGTCGACCTTTACCTTGATTGCACCGATGAAACTTTTCAGAACGGCCAGCCCCCTGCGTACCTTGTCCCCGGCGCCCGCCACTCGATCCAGTTCGTATAACAGCCGTCTCAAATGAGGCACCAGCAAAATACCCAACGACTTGTTTTCGTGAACTTCAACAAGGATCGTATGGTACCCGTCTGCCAGCGCAATACGTTCCATTTCATTGAGCAGGACGGTTTTACCGACACCTCGAAGCCCCGTCAGCAAGATGCTTTTCTCCGGCCTCTTTTGTTTGACACGACCGAGCAGGATTCGGGTTTGTTCAATAACCTCTTCTCGCCCTGCGAGTTCAGGCGGAGGCGTACCGGCACCTGGTGAAAAGGGGTTCTTGATCGGATTCATCTGCGTGCCTCCAGCCCAATTCCAGCGGGTTATACTGACTTATAGCCATTTATAGCATGATATTATTATAAATAGCTATAAATAGCTAGAATTGACCTGACGGCTGATTTTGCCGACACACTGAATGGCGTTTATGCGCCCGACCTTGCCGCGCAAACAATTTCCGGCGCGGCAGCACCATGAAAAAGGGAGGCCGAAGCCTCCCCCTGTATCGAATTACCCCGCCTGACCAGCAACACCTTCAGTGTAACGGCCAGCCTGATGGCAAGCTTTTGGTCCCTGCGGGGGTAAAGCGACTTACATCATGCCGCCCATGCCACCCATGTCGGGCATGCCGCCACCGGTGGCACCCTCTTCCTTCGGCTTCTCGGCGACCATCGCCTCGGTGGTGATGATCAATGCCGCCACGGAGGCTGCATTCTGCAACGCGGTGCGGGTCACCTTGGTCGGGTCCAGGATACCCATTTTCAGCATATCGCCATACTCACCGCTCGCGGCGTTGTAACCGAAGTGCTTCTTGCCTTCCACGACCTTGTTCAGAACCACAGACGCTTCGTCACCTGCATTGGAGCAGATCTGGCGCAGCGGCTCTTCCATGGCGCGACGGGCGATGTCGATACCCATGTTCTGGTCATGATTGCTGCCTTGCAGCTCGCTGATGGCGGCGCGGGCGCGCAGCAGCGCAACACCGCCACCGGCAACCACGCCTTCCTCGACGGCGGCGCGGGTCGCGTGCAGGGCGTCTTCGACGCGGGCTTTCTTTTCTTTCATTTCAACTTCGGTGGCAGCACCGACCTTGATCACTGCAACACCGCCAGCCAGCTTGGCCACGCGTTCCTGCAGTTTCTCCTTGTCGTAATCCGAGGTCGCTTCCTCGATCTGGGCACGGATCTGGTTGACGCGCGCTTCGATATCGCTGCTCTGACCGGCGCCATCGATGATGGTGGTGTTTTCCTTGGAGACCAGGATGCGCTTGGCGCTGCCCAGATCGTCGAGCGTGGTCTTCTCCAGGGACAGACCGACTTCCTCGGAGATCACCTGGCCACCGGTGAGGATGGCGATATCCTGCAACATGGCCTTGCGGCGATCACCGAAGCCCGGCGCCTTGACGGCACACACCTTGACGATACCGCGAATGCTGTTGACCACCAGCGTCGCCAGTGCTTCGCCTTCAGTATCTTCAGAGATGATCAGCAACGGACGACCGGCCTTGGCGACGTTTTCAAGGATCGGCAGCAGGTCGCGAATGTTGGAGATCTTCTTGTCGAACAGCAGCACGAAAGGTTCTTCCAGTTCGGCCTGCATGTTCTGCTGGTTGGTGACAAAGTAGGGGGACAGGTAGCCGCGGTCGAACTGCATGCCTTCCACCACGTCCAGTTCGTTCTCCAGCGAGGAGCCTTCCTCGACCGTGATAACGCCTTCCTTGCCAACCTTGTCCATCGCCTCGGCGATGATCTCGCCGATGTTCTCGTCAGAGTTGGCGGAGATGGTGCCGACCTGGGCGATCGCCCTGGCATCCGCACAGGGTTCGGACAGTTTCTTCAGTTCTTCCACGGCAGCGGTCACGGCCTTGTCGACGCCGCGCTTGAGATCCATCGGGTTCATGCCCGCGGCGACGGCCTTCATGCCTTCGCGAACGATGGCCTGCGCCAGCACGGTCGCGGTGGTGGTGCCGTCACCGGCGATGTCGGAGGTCTGCGAAGCCACCTCTTTCACCATCTGTGCGCCCATGTTCTCGAACTTGTCTTCCAGCTCGATTTCCTTGGCCACGGATACGCCGTCCTTGGTGACGGTGGGGGCGCCGAAGGCCTTGTCCAGCACCACGTTGCGGCCCTTGGGACCGAGCGTGACCTTGACGGCATCGGCCAGAATATTTACACCGGCGACCATGCGCTGGCGGGCTTCATCACTGAATTTCACTTCTTTGGCTGTCATATTGCTATTCCTCTTTCAATTCTGTTCATCAGCGGTTTCGGGGCATCAGGACTCGATGATGGCCATGATGTCTTCCTCACGCATGACCAGCAGGTCTTCACCCTCGACCTTGACCTCGGTGCCGGAGTACTTGCCAAACAGCACCTTGTCGCCGACTTTGACGTCCATCGGGATAATTTCGCCGTTTTCGTTACGCTTGCCATTGCCGGCAGCGATGACTTCACCACGGCTGGGTTTTTCAGCGGCTGAATCCGGAATTACAATGCCGCCCGGGGAGGTGGTTTCCTCTTCCATGCGTTTGATGATCACTCGATCATGAAGTGGACGAAGGTTCATCAGAGCTTTCTCCTTTCAAGACTGTCTGGTTTGTTTTGCGAGCACTTTATTAGCACTCGACCTAAGTGAGTGCTAATAATAGTCAGCAAAGTTGAAGAGTCAAGCAAAATTGCGCCGGAAGCGCGTTTAATCGTCTTCGCGGCGGTATTCGCCTTCTATTGTGCGCGGCTTGTGCTCATGCGGCGCATCGGCAGGCCGGGGGGGCTCAAACGGGACGGAGGAACGGCGCACGAACCCGCCGATCAGTGCCCTTCTCAGCGGCGGAACGAGCAGCAGGAAGCCGATGGTATCGGTGACAAAGCCGGGCGTAAGCAACAACGCGCCGGCAAACACCAGCAACACGCCCTCCATCATCTCGGTAGCAGGAAGCTGGCCCTGTGCCATGCTCATCCGGGCACGCTGCAGGGTAATCCAGCCCTGGAAACGCAGCAGCATGGCGCCCAGCAGCGCGGTAAAGACCACCAGCGCGATGGTGGAAATGGCGCCAATGGCGCTGCCGACCTTGATCAGGAAGTAGATTTCCACCATGGGAACAAGCAGAAACAGCAGGAACAGGATGCCGAGAGGGTTCATGTCCGGCACCATACCCGGCTGCCGGGGTGGCGACAAGCGACCCGGTATCCATTGAAAATTCTTGTCATTGCGGTGCCTTGACCCGAAAGGGTAAGGTACCCGTAATGAAGCCCGGAGGGATTCTATGGGCGCTGCGCTCGTAATGACGTAACTAAATGACTTCTCCGAATGAAATCCAGCTGGTGTTCTGTACCGCGCCGGACACCGACACGGCGCGGCGTATCGCCTCCGCGCTGGTGGAATACCGGCTGGCGGCGTGCGTCAATCTGTTACCCGGCATCGAATCCGTGTACCGCTGGGAAGGCGAGGTGAAGTCGGATGCCGAAGTTTTGCTCATGATAAAGGCCCGCGCGGCCGACTACCCCTTGCTGGAAACGCGAATCAGGGCACTGCATCCCTACGAACTTCCTGAAATCATTGCAGTCCCATTGACTGCCGGCCTGCCGGCGTACCTGGACTGGGTACGAAACCCTGACGAGGCAAAATGAAATACTGGTTCCCCCTACTGCTGGCCGGCTGGATGTCGGTTGCCCACGCCGGTCTTTTCGGTGGCGATGACGAACTTCTCCCTCCCGACAAGGCGTTTGCTTTCGAGGCTTCGGTTGATGCGGATGGCCGAATCCAGGCCGACTGGAAAATCGCTGACGGCTACTATCTCTACAAGGACAAGTTCACGTTCAGCACTGAAAGTAACACCGCCACGCTGGGAGCGGGTGAGTTCCCCCCGGCCAGGGTCAAGCAAGACCCGATTTTCGGCACGGTCGAGACCTACCGCAAAAAGGTACGCATCGCCATTCCTGTCACGCGCCAGGCGGGGGCCGGCAATACACTGAGCTTTACGGCCACCTACCAGGGCTGCGCGGATATGGGTGTCTGTTATCCGCCGCAAACCAGAACAGTTTCCCTGCAGCTGCCCGATGCACCCGCCGCCAGCACAGCAACCACGGATTCGGCGCTCGGCGCGCTGAATGCACTGGGCGTCGACTTCGGCTTTGACGACGAGAGTGAACTGCTGCCGCCGGACGAAGCTTTCCGCCTCGACGTGCTGGTGCGGGACGCCGACCATATCGCCGCCAGCTGGACCATCGCCAAAGACTATTACCTGTACCGCGACAAGTTTGAATTTGCCCTGGAGCCGGTCGAGGGAATCACCCTGCTACCCGTGCAGATGCCCCCGGGCGAACTCAAGCAGGACGAATTCTTCGGCGAAATCCAGGTGTATCACGAGGTCGTGGATGCAGACCTGGCGCTGCGGCGTGAAGCCGGCCCCGCCACCCCTGTCACCCTGGTGGTGAAATACCAGGGCTGCGCCGAGGCCGGGGTGTGTTACCAGCCCATGAGCAAGCGCATCGAACTGATGTTGCCGCCCGCCGACGGCAGCAGTGCCGCTGCCATGCCTGCTGCAACACCGGCCGCGCCTGCCGAAACCACACCGGCCACCGACCTCAGCGAACAGGACGCCATCGCCCGGCGCCTGAAGGACGGCAACCTGATCGCCACCCTGCTGGCGTTTTACGGCTTTGGCCTGCTGCTGTCGTTCACGCCGTGCGTGTTCCCGATGATTCCCATCCTGTCATCCATTATTGTCGGCCAGGGCCCGTCGATCACCACCCGCAAGAGCTTTATCCTGTCGCTGGTCTACGTACTGGCCATGGCGGCCACCTATACCCTGGCCGGCGTGGTGGCCGGGCTGTTCGGCGAGAACCTGCAGGCCATCTTCCAGAATGCCTGGTTACTGGGCGGGTTTGCGGCCGTGTTCGTGCTGCTGTCACTTTCCATGTTCGGCTTCTACGAACTGCAAATGCCGACATTCATCCAGAACCGGTTATCCAGTGTCAGCAACCGTCAGCGCGGCGGCAGCCTGACCGGCGTGGCGGTGATGGGCTTCCTGTCGGCACTGATCGTCGGCCCCTGCGTGGCCGCCCCGCTGGCCGGCGCACTGATCTACATCGGCCAGACCGGTGACGCGGTACTCGGCGGGCTGGCACTGTTCACGCTCAGCATGGGCATGGGCACACCCTTGATCGCTATTGGTATAGGCGCCGGCAAACTGCTGCCGAAAGCCGGCGTGTGGATGGACCGGGTCAAGGCCGTGTTCGGGGTACTGATGCTGGCCGTTGCGATCTGGTTGCTGGAGCGCATCCTGCCGCCGTCACTGACGCTGGCGCTGTGGGCCTCGCTGCTGATCCTGTCGGCCGTGTACCTGCGCGCCATGGATGACCTGCCGGTTGAGGCCACGGGCTGGGCGCGGCTGTGGAAAGGCGTCGGGCTGGTATCACTGACATATGGCGTACTGCTGTTGATTGGCGCCGCCAGTGGCGGTAGTGACCCGCTGCGCCCCCTGACCAATATCGGCGGTGGTGGCGGAGGCGGCGGCCAGACCATCGCCGTACAGGCTCATGCACTTTCCTTTAAACAGATTCACTCACTCGCGGATCTGCAGCGGGAACTGGATGCCGCCACACAGGCAGGCAAGCCGGTGATGGTCGATTTCTATGCCGACTGGTGTATCAGCTGCAAGGAGATGGAGAAGTACACCTTCGGTAACGCGCGTGTTCAGCAGGCGCTGGAGAATTTTGTGCTGCTGCAGGCGGATGTGACGGCGAACAACAAGGATGACAAGGCGCTGTTGAAACGCTTTGGACTGTTCGGACCACCGGGTATCCTGTTCTTCGATTCAAGCGGGAAGGAAAGAAAGGAACTGAGCGTGGTCGGTTTCAAGAAGCCGGAACCGTTTCTTGAGATCGTTAAACGGGTTGAAAGTCGATAGTGGACCGTTGGGGCAGGTGCAAATGCACCGGTATGCCTGCCCCGGTTTCCGGCTCAACGGTTTGCCCGCTGCGCGGGTTCCCTGCGCTTCTCGCGTAACGCGGCGTTCGCCCAAACTCGCGGTTTATGCTGCACATAAACCACTCAAACAGGGCTCTCTTCTTCCGCGTTACGCTGCGATGCTCGGCTGCACCGATTCGCCGGAAACCGGGGCAGGCATACCGGCGCAGGAACCTTCCAGGGGAGATTTTGGGGAGATGAAAGATGCTCCAGCAACAATTCCGGGTTACTTATCTTGGCTCTTCAGAAATATTTGTGGGTAATTCAAGCTAATTATGGACTCTCGCCAAGCCGCCAGGCGCGCAAAGGAGAGAAAATTTACACAACAAGGCGATTCACAGTACGGCTGATCCCGTTCTTCATCAGGGATTCACTCCCGCAGGTGCTGCGCCAGGATAACCTCATAGACCGTTTCCAGCAGTCCCGGCCCCGTTTCACGGTGAATCTGTACCGCACTATCGACAATACCTGTTCCAATCTCGTTTTCTGTCATCAGCCGCCTGTCCCTTTGCGTGCTTTGCGCCTCTGCGAGAGCATCAATCCGGCAAATGACCAATCGCTCAGAGCGCCTCAATCGTTCGAGGCAAAACGGACATCCCGTTGCCAGCGTTGTTTTTCAGGCCTTACAGGCCTTGAAATTTATACAAAATCACAGGCTTGATCGCTTGTCCGCGTCGCTCCTTGCCCACGAATTTTTCCGAGGAGGCCTTATCTTTTTTCAGACCATTAGCTGAATAAAGAGTAAAAAATTTGCGCAGGGCAAGTTCCTGGCGGGGATGGCCTTACTGACAGACATTGGCGCAGCCGAGCATCGCAGACGTTTTGCGATCAAGCGAGCGTTGTCTGAGTCATTCGCGCGACAGCGCGGATGGCGAGTTTAGCGAGCGCGCAAAACGTCGAGAAGCGCAGGGAACCCGCGCAGCGGGCAAGCCATTGTCTGTCAGTAAGGCCATCCCCGCCAGGAACGAAAACTACCACAATGCTTATTTGAGATTGTACTTCTTGATCAGGTCGTACATGGTCGGGCGGCTGACACCCAGTAACTCAGATGCCTGGGATATCTTGCCACCCACATGTCCCATGGCACGCACAATCGCCTGGCGCTCCGCCTGCTCACGGATCTCACGCAGATTGAAGGTTCGCGTGTCATCGACACCGGCCCCGCCCAGTTCCAGGTCGGACACCGAAATCTGTTTGTGCTCGGCCATGATGACGGCACGCTTGACGCGATTCTCCAGCTCGCGCACATTGCCCGGCCAGGGATAGGCCTCGATTGCCGCCAGCGAATCCTTGCTGAGACGATGCTGCTTGCCCATCTGCTTGCTGTATTTTTCCAGAAACACACGCGCCAGCAGCAGCGTATCGCCTTCGCGCTCACGCAGTGGCGGGATACGGATCGTGATTTCACTGATGCGATAATAGAGATCCTCGCGGAAATTGTTTTCCCGCGCCAGCTGCGGCAGATCCTTGTGGGTTGCGCAAATGACACGCACATCGACCGGGATTTCCTGCCGGCCACCGACGCGTTCGATGATGCGTTCCTGCAGGAAACGCAGCAGTTTGGCCTGTAGCGACATCGGCATATCGCCGATCTCGTCCAGGAACAGCGTGCCGCCATTTGCCGATTCAATCTTGCCGGGCGTCGTCTTCACCGCACCGGTAAACGCGCCTTTCTCGTAACCGAACAGTTCACTTTCCAGCAGGTTTTCCGGTATTGCGGCACAGTTGATGGCGACAAACCGCCCTTCGGAACGGCCACTGAGTGAATGGATGGAACGCGCAATCAACTCCTTGCCTGTACCGGATTCACCGAGTACCAGCACCGTGGCGTCAGCCGGCGCAACTTTTTCGACGGTCCGGCACATCTTGAGCATTTGCGGGCTGCCGGTGATCACGCCTTCCAGCGGAGATTCGCCGCCCGTGACATGGAGGCGCTGATTTTCTTCCTCGATTTCGTGCAGACGGTAGGCGCGATTGACAATGAAGCCGAGCAGGTCGGCATCGATCGGCTTGTAGAAAAAGTCGTAGGCCCCCATGCTCACGGCCTGCAACGCGTGCTGCCGGTCGTTGTTGCCGGTAACGACAATGACTTTGGTATGGGGCGAATGGGCGAGAATATCCTCCAGCGCCTGAAAACCTTCGCGGGTGCCGTCTGCGTCAGGGGGCAGGCCAAGATCCAGCGTGATGACAGGCGGGTGGTGCTTATCGAGCTCTGCAAGGGCGGCTTCGCGGTCGCCCGCAATAATGACGTCGCACCCCTCGAAACACCACTTCAGCTGAGTCTGTAATCCCGGGTCATCTTCAATAACCAGCAATTTCCTTGAGTCGGTGGTCATTTGCTCTTCCGTTATTGCTATTGTCGGGCGACTTTACACTATTTCCCGACTCTTCGCTAATCGGAATCCGCATTCTGAAGGTTGTTCCCTCACCCACCCGACTGAGCACTTCAACATCGCCACCCAGCCCGCGGATAAACTCACGGGTCTCGTAAGCGCCTATTCCCATTCCGGATTTTCCCTTGGTGGTATCAAATGGCTTGAACAACCGGTCACGGATAAACGTTCCATCCATGCCCTCCCCGGTGTCCTGCACCTCGACCACGGCATAATCGTTCTGTTTGAAGAGTCTGACAATCACCATTCCATCATCTGGCGTCGCATCCTGGGCATTCCGCACCACATGACCGACCACGGCACCGAAGCGGTCGTTATCTGACTGGATCCGCAGACCGGTGGCCTGACAGTCGAGTCTGGGCAGTGGCTTGCCGGCAGACATCATGCCCACTACTTCACCCAGCACCTCACACACGTCGAGCAGGCCCGCATTTTCTTCCGGATCCCGGGCCGCGCGCAGCTGCGCCAACAGGCGGTTCATCTTGTTGACCGAGTTCTCGACCGTCTGGATGGCGTCTTCCATAAACTGCGGGTTGTTCTTGTGGCGCGCCGCATTGGATACCACCAGCGACAGTTGTGCGATCAGGTTTTTCAGGTCGTGCATGACGTAAGCCGACAAGCGACTGCAGGCCTCGAACTGGCGCGCCTGCGACAACGCCTGCGCCGCATCCAGCTGGGCAAGGTGTGCCGCTGACTGCCGGCCCATGATGCGCAACAGGTCGTAGTCTTCCCAGTTCATGGAGTGCGTCACTTGCGGTCGCAAAAGCACAATGAAGCCGGACAGGCGATCGTGGAAGACCAATGGCACAAACAGCCAGGCATCCCCGACCTTCTCCAGCCATTTCGGCAATTGCAGGTCATTGTAGGTATGCGGTGATAACCGGTATTCCTCGCAATTGATAATCCACTCCTGGTCACGCATGTAACGCACCAGCGTACTGTCGGCCTCAACTGTCATACCGTCATCGTCAATCGACATCTGCCAGCTGGCTACCGGACGGTATTGCCCGGCTTCACGGTACAGCCACAGGGCGCCACCGGGACATTCATGAACATCGGCAATGGCCTTGATGGTTCGCTCGCGGAGTTTTTCATCCGGCTCGGAGGATGTCAGCGTGTAGATAAACCGCAACCACTCCTCGCGGTATTCAAACTTGTAATGAAAGAAATGCTTGTTGATAAAGACGCGAAGGCTGGCGCGCAATTGTCCCGAGAACAGCAGGATCATCAACATCAGGACGGCGCCGAACATGAAAATAACCTCGGCCACCGTGCCCCAGCTGCCGCCATATTGCTGGATGAAGTAACCACCGGCCCCCATGGCCAACAGGTACAGGCCGGCACCGAGCAGTGCCGCTGTATGGAACACGACACGGCGTGAAACAAAGATATCCAGCGACCACTGCGGGTCACGTACGGCGGCTACGCCGATAACCGGCACCACGATGGCATTAATAAAGCCGCGGGCCTCCCATAGCAGTGGATCGACACCGCCAAACAACAGGGCATGTGAATAGATATAGAAGTCGTAGGCGAAAATGGCGCCAAGACCAATACAGAGGTATTTGACCGAACGGCGGGATTCAGGCCGTGCATTGCGAATGAGCTGTTCGACCAGGGCGAGGCCTGCAACCGCCATCACGAGAAAACCGGCAAACAGGAGATCAATACCGCCAATGACCGCGGAAGTGCTCCCGGATGCGCCACGGTACAACACCAGGGTGGTAAGCAACACTGTAAACCCTGACAGCATGCTAACGGTATGCCGGAAATAGCGCGAAGACTCCGCCGGGTCCGGATACGCCGCGCTGAGCACACGCACCACGAAGATGAGTAAAAACAGATCCCGCAAGGGCTCAAACAGGTAGGTCAGCAATGCCGGCCCATCACTGTGGGCACTGGCTGCGGTAAGCCCCATCCACAAGGCACTGACCAGCGAGGCCAGCATCAGGGCGTTTTTGTGCGGCCGGTTACGCTGGCCGGTCATCAACACCAGTGCGGTTACCAGGAAAACCCCGGCACCGGTTGCATAACTGATTACTCCGACGTCATCCATCCAGTCATTGTCCGAAGGTTGCCATGGTGGGCGGGCTACAGCGTCAGTTATCGCCCCGAAACAGGCTGCTGACTATAACGCTCTGGCGGGGTTGTCGGCCAGTCTGACAGACTGACGCAGAGGCAGAAATCCGTCTCAAGCCCGTTCACACAGCGCTAGGACTATGATTTTCGGCGGATTTATCTAGAACTTTAGTCTCATCGCCCGAACCAGGATGCCGGGCGATGAGGCAGTTTTTTACAACGACTTCAGTGTGGCGCGGGCTTCTTCAATGCCCTGGTAGGTGAAATCACCCGCTGTTGCCTTTTCAAGATGCTCACGCGCCGCTTGCTTGTTGCCCTGCTTGTAGTAGGCCATGCCAAGGTGGTACTGGAAGACGGGAACCCCGGGGGCTTTTTCAACCACACCCTTGAGGATTTCTACTGCCTTGTCGTAGTCACCCTTGCGGTAGTAGACCCAGCCGGCGGTATCCAGGAAAGCGGGCTGCCTGGTTTTCTCCAGGTTGGCTGACAATTCGACCGCTTTGGCCAGGCTGGCCTCATCGCTGCGATGGTCTGCCAGCAAGGCCGCCAGGTTATTGGTGCTGACAGCATTGCCCGGCTGTTTTTCGAGCACCTTCTC
>NZ_JBTTIO010000034.1:0-19518 GCF_058323355.1 Thiogranum sp. | reverse complement strand
TAACTTCAGAACTCTGGTATTCAAATCCCACTTCCATCACCGGTTTCCAGGCCTGCATCAGATCCTTGAAGGTGATCTCCAGTACCATGTTGATGACACGTAATTCGGTGGGCGTAAATTCGCGACCCTCGATCTTGGTGTGGAAACGGCCGCCGCCGCCAAAGAAGTTGTCGACCAGCGCAAACACCAGCTTGGGTTCCAGCACAAACAGCGCTGTACCCCGGAGTGGCTGCACCTTGACAAGATTAAGGCTGGTTGGCACAAACAGGCTGTGCACATACTCGGCGAACTTGAGCATCTGTACACCAGACACCGAGATCTCGCCGGCGCGGCGCAGCATATTGAACAGGCTGATACGGAAATAGCGGGCAAAGCGCTCGTTGATCATTTCCAGCGTTGGCATGCGACCGCGAACAATGCGGTCCTGGCTGGCAAAGTCATAACCGCGGATTTCACCCTCGGGCAACTCCTCGTCGGTCTCTGTTTCTACATCGCCGCCGGAAACACCGTGTAACAGTGCATCGATTTCGTCCTGTGAGAGAAGATCGTTCACTGTGCCGTCCTATTGCATGACAAAACTGGTGAAATAGACATTCTCGATACCCGGCTTGCCGGTTTCGGCTTTCAGCACTTCCTGCACCGCGGCCAGTGTTTCCTGGCGCAGTTTTTCCATACCTTCGCGGGTGTCGAGTTCGACGGGATTCTGGGCCTTGAACAGGAACACCAGATTGTTACGAATGGCCGGACGGTGCTCCTTGATCTGCTCGACAACAGCCGGGTCACGGGTACCCGCTTCAACCGTGATCTGCAGAAACCGAACGTCCGTATCGCCACTGAAATTGACCACAAAGGGCGGATCCAGCGGGACATAACTGAGTGGTGCTTTGGGTTCTTTTTTCTTGCTCCTGGCTTTCTTTTCGCCTTTTTTGGCAGATTTGGCATCGCCGCCGCTTTCCTCGGCAACCACCTCGTCATCGCCACCCAGTACACCGGTCAGCATCAGTGTTGCAGCCGCCGATACGCCCAGCAGCACAACGACTACTGCAATAATAATTATCATTTTGGAACCTGATTTCGGCTTCTCTTCTTCGCCGTCGATATCAAGGTCCAGATCGTCTTCCTTTGCCATGTGCGAATCCCCTTCATGCGTTCAGCTAGAGGATTAGCAAGACGTATGCCACGAAACAGGTCGAGGATATATTCAGTTATTACAGCGGGTTACAGAGGCTTAAATTTTGAGCGACAGAGTTTTGACTAAATTGGCAGTGATCGGCCGACAGAACCTTGGCTGGATACCGAAATATTTGGGGTCAGAGTAAAAACTGCTTCCCGCGTATATCGTTAATCACAAGTTTCAGGTTTTTACTCTGACCCCAAATATTGCCAAATATTGGGAACCCGCGGCAAACTATCGCTGTTACTGCAACTCAGTGTGCCGAGTGAGAAAGCCACTCGCGGAAACCGGCATCCGGCAATGGCTTGCTGATGTGGAAGCCCTGAACCAGGTCGCAGCCCAGGGTTTTCAGCTGTTCGCGAACACCCTGCGCCTCAACCCCTTCAGCAATAACCTTGCAATTGAGATTGTGTCCCAGTTCGATAATGGAACGCACAATCGCGACATCACGCGGATCATTGGCCATGTCCTGCAGGAAGGACTGGTCAATTTTCAGTGTATTGATCGGCAAACGCTTGAGGTATGACAGGGATGAATAGCCGGTACCGAAATCATCGATGGCAATCGAAACGCCGAGTTGTCTAAGCTGCTCCAGAATACTCGCCCCAAGGTCGAGATCGGACATCAGGGTGTCTTCTGTAATTTCCACCTCGAGATGGGAACCGTCGACACCGGCCCTGGCGAGTGCCTGACGAATACCACCAATCAAACCCGGTGACTGGAACGAGCGTGCAGAAACATTGATAGAGATCGCCACCGGTTCTCCGTTTACCCGCCAGTGTTTACTGTGTTCAAGCGCCGTATCCAGCACCCAGTCGGTGATGGGCGATATCATGCCGAGTTGTTCGGCAACGGAAATAAAACGCTTGGGCAGTACCAGTCCCTGCTGGGGGTGCTGCCAGCGTATTAATGCTTCAGCTCCACAGATGCGACCACTCGACAGGTCAATCTTGGGCTGGTAGTGCAGTTCAAACTCTTCGCGTTCCAGTGCACCGTGCAACTGGCCGGAAAACTGCAAATGCTCGGTTGCCGAGGCATCGACCTCGTTTTCAAAGAACAGGAACGGTGCGGAATTCCACTTGGCCCGGTACATGGCACTGTCGGCATGGCTGGCCAGTGAATGGGGGTCTTCGCCGTGCTGCGGGAAAACCGCGATCCCGATAGCGCTGCTCAGGCAAAGCTCACGCCCCTTGAAAGTAAACGGTGCACTCAATGCATTCATGACTTCGCGGGCAACACGTTCAGCCGCCTTCTCGGCATCCTGCACCATCGGCAATACGATACCGAATTCATCGCCGCCAAGTCGTGCCAGGGTATCTGTGTCACGCAGGAGTTTCTGTAACCGTTCGGCAATCATGCGCAACAGTTCATCGCCGGCCTCGTGGCCCAGCGAATCGTTGTACATCTTGAACTGGTTGATATCCAGCACCATGACAGCAACCGAGGCTCCGGGATTACGACGCGCAACAGCCAGCGACGATGCCAGCCGGTCATACCACAGAGTCCGGTTCGCCAGACCCGTGACCTCATCCTGGGTAGACAGTTGCTCCAGGCGCTCGCGATCACTGCGCAGTTCTGTGACATCTTCCATCAGGCAGTGCACACGCAGCACACGTCCTCGACGGTTGGCCGTGGGATAAAAGGCCATTCGATACCAGCGGTCACCTTCGTTTTCATCGCTGACAGGAATTTCCAGTTGCACTGCGTCACCGTCGATCACCTGTTGCCAGGCGGTCAACACACGCTCGCGCTCGGAGCCGGGGATGCGGAAGAAACAGGGAATAGGCGCTTCCATCTCGTCACTACAGAAAGCCTGGGTACCGGGACTGGCATACGTGATACGGTTGGATTCGATATCCACCGTCCACAGTAACTGGGGAATACTGCCCAGCAGTTCGCCGGCAAGATCCTGCTCGTGGCCCAGTTCGTCGCGCTGGCTGGTGAGCTGATCAACGGCGGCGCGCCAGTAACCCTCACTGGTAATCGCCAGGTCCCGGAACACGACCTTGAGCAACGCACATTCCAGTGCGTTCCGGTCGTCGGCATCTATCGCCGGCTCGTGGACGATAAGCTGTTTCAGGTGTTCAACAAAAATCCGGTAGGCGCCGATTGACCAGACTGGCTTGACACCCCAGCGGTAATGGTTACGCCCAACCTGCTCGCTTTCAGCCGCGGCTTTCTCGTCGATATCGCCGTTGAGCAGACTGAGCTGGTGTTCCAGCTGGCCACGCACCAGGTCGCCGATATTGCCGCCCTGCCGCTCGTAGGCGTACAGGACATCGGCAATGTCCGGGTTGTCGAACATGTAGTTGTAGGTTTTTTCGGCAAAGCCGGCCGCGCCCTGCGCGAGGATATTCTGATAACGTTCCAGCAGCCGCGTATCTTCCTCGTTAAGCTGAAGGACGTAATTGAATTCTTTACCGATGACCGGGTGGGAGGATTTCCGTCGTGCTCCGCCCCGCTCCTCCTTCGGTTTTCTGCGTTTGTTCGTGGGTGTTGGCATTGCCAATTCCAGCATTGTTATAGTTGTATCGAGACGTTATCACAGGAAGATGCATAAGTACAATCAATCTGTTAGGGGAATATGGCCGCCTCCCGACAATATTTCCCTGATATTTTGACAGGTTATGCAAACAGGTCGAGCCGGCCGCTCCCGGGCAATGGGTAGACGGGTGTTTCCAGGACAATATCGCCCTCATCTTCCGCTTCCAAAGCCGTATTCCGGCCCATGTTGCCTGCAGCCCCCTGATCTTCCGTCGCCGCCTGTCGCTGCTCGGCAAAGGACTGACCGGAGACATCCACATCGGCCAGTTCCACTCCGGCATTATCAAACATGTCGCGCAAGCGCGGCAGCGCGGCCTCCAGCGCATCGCGCACCACAGCGTGGGCGGAGGTGAACTGGACATTCGCCTGGTCATTCTGAATCTGTATGCGCACCTCCATCGGACCCAGGTGCGCCGGATTGAGCTGGATGCTGGCACGCTGAATGCCCTGTCCGGCCAGCCACTGGACACGCTCACCGAGCGCCTGATCCCAACCCGCCTGGTTAAAAGGGGTATTGAGGGTGACGCCGGGCAACCCGGACGAGGCTGGCGCGGCGGCTGATGCTGGAGGGGTCGGCGTCATAGATGCCAGTGTATTCAGCAGGTTATCGTTGCGTGGCAAAGCCTCAGGGGCGACGGCGGATCTCGCCTCGCTAACAAGCCGGCTGAACAACGCAGAGGCTTCATCCCGGGAAACCTCGGGGCGTACTGTGGCAATCGGCATGAATTCACCCGCCGGCCGTCCCTGCCCTGACGGGCTGCGCTGCAGCGACGGCGTGGCAACATCAGGTAATTCGGCATCCACATCGCCCTGTGCGGCAATGGCCAGCTGTCGCGAAGCTTCGGTCTGTGGACGAACAGCGGGATCTGTCACAACTTTGCGTGTAGCGTAGGCCGGTACATCAGCCAGCAGATCGGCATTGATCGATGCGGCAAGCTTTGGATTTTCATCAACAAACTGCTGGATAGCCGCGGCAACCGCCTGCTCGGGCGCCAGATCTGTATGCTCTGACAGGAGTTTGAGTTTCGCGCTGATATCCTCAAGCACGCTGTCGGCATCCAGCCCCTCCGTTTCCGCCGCGTCCAGCACCTGTTGCAACAGCGGCAACAACTTGCCTTCCTGCGGCAAGGCCTGCAGCGGCTGCGGCAACGATTGCAGCCCGTCCAGGGGGGCGGCCGACGCCTCGCCAAGCGCCCCTACCGCCTGTTGCAGAAGTGGTCCAAACCCGCCTGATGTAGCTCCAGGTTGTTGATTCGGTGAAGTATCTCCCTGTGACAGGGCGGCAAGATCAACGCCTGAAGAAGTCACCGGTAGTGTTGGCAAGGATGCAGTCATTCCTTTGCTCCTGATTCGACCCAAGTTGTCTGTCTGTTACCAGAGCAATGGGCGTGCCAGTTTTTCTGTTACTGCGATTTGTTGCCCGATCGCTGTGCGCGTTCGTCCTGCTCGCGTTGCTCAACACGGTCTTTGGCTTTCTGTTCTTCGTCCCGGTAACGCTCGATCACCTTATCGATCGCCTGCTGATGACTGCGGGTTTCCACCCACTGCCGGCGGGTCTGTTCATGCTGACAGGTACACTGGTCAATGACCGCCTCCTGTTGACGAATCGCTTCGTTGAGGCGCGCCAGAAACACCCGGTAATCCTGCAACCGGCTGGCACCCAGGCCCTGGCCGCCGGAGGCCTGGAAGGCCTCGCTGTACTGATCCCGGTAGGCACAAAGTTCTTCCAGTCTGGAGCGCTGGGCGTCGAGGAACTGCTGACTTTGTCCCAGCTTCTTTACAGCCGCCTGCTCACGGGACTCCGCGACACGTTGTACCGGTTTCATACGTTTGGATCGACTCATGGCGTGCACAATATTCTTCCTCAGTGTATCGGGTTGTCGGCCGGAACCGGTTGAGCGTTAGCCGTGCCGGCTGATTCACCGGGGGGCGAACCAAGTGCCGTGGCCAGGCCGGCCAGACTGTCGTTCCAGGCTACCCGCTCGTGCATGTGCTGTTGCAGGAATTGTGAAAGCTGTGGATACATAGCGATCGCTTCATCCACTTTCGGATCACTACCGGTCTGGTAGGCGCCGACATTAATAAGATCACGGTTCTGCCGGTACATGGCGAAGACCTGTTTGAAACGACGCGCGGCAAGATCATGCTCCGGCGCAACAATATCGACCATGACGCGGCTGATCGAGGCTTCAATATCAATAGCGGGATAATGACCGGCTTCCGCCAGTTCACGTGATAACACCACATGGCCATCCAGAATGGCGCGCGCGGCGTCGGCAATCGGGTCGTTCTGGTCGTCACCTTCCGCCAGCACAGTGTAGAAAGCGGTAATGGAGCCACCACGGTCTCCGGTACCGGCACGTTCCACCAGCTGCGGGAGCCTGGCAAACACCGATGGCGGGTAGCCCTTGGTAGCCGGTGGTTCGCCGATGGCGAGCGCGATTTCGCGTTGCGCCTGGGCAAAGCGCGTCAATGAATCCATCAGTAAAAGCACCTGTTTGCCCTGGTCGCGAAAATGTTCGGCGATACTGGTTGCCATCATGGCACCGTGCATACGCATCAGCGGCGTGGTGTCAGCCGGTGTAGCCACTACGACCGAGCGTGACAGGCCCTCTTCACCCAGTATGTTCTGGACGAATTCCTTGACCTCGCGGCCACGTTCGCCAATCAACCCGACCACGATGACATCGGCGTTGGTATAGCGCGTCATCATGCCAAGCAATACACTCTTGCCAACACCCGAGCCGGCAAATAATCCCATGCGCTGTCCGCGACCAACACTCAGCAGGGCATTGATCGCGGCGACACCAACATCCAGCGGTTCACGTATGGGAGAACGGGTCAACGGGTTGATCGGGCGACCGGTAAGTGGCGCACGCGTCTCATTGTGCAATGGCCCTTTGCCGTCGAGAGGGTGGCCGGCACCATCGATCACACGACCCAGTAACTGGTCCCCGACCGGCGCTTCACAAACACCAGGCGTCGGGATGACTTTTGCGTCCGGGCCCAGCCCCCGTAATTCACCTATCGGCATCAGGTAGATTTTGTCATCGTGGAAACCAACCACTTCGGCCTCGATCGGCTCACCCTGCGACGATTCAATCATGCAGCGTCCACCAATTGCGGCCTGGCAACCTACAGCTTCCAGCGTCAACCCGACCATGCGGGTCAGCTTGCCGGCGACAACCAGTCCCTGTGGCTCACCTGCACGTTGCAGGTAAGGTTGAAGGCGCTGTTGCCATATCCCGCTTCGGTTGGTTTCCAGCATCAGGCTTCCGTTTCGTCTTCGTCACTGCTGCGCAGACCACCCAGCGTGTTGGCAATGATGGCGTTGAGCCGTGATTCTACTGTTGCATCGATTTGTGAATTCTCGGTCAACACCCGGCAGCCGCCGCGCGCCTGTACCGGATCCTCGACGACCTGAATACTGGCGTCACCCTGTTGCAGCGACAGCGCTTCACGAACCAGTACGGCGTCTTCCGGGTGTAGTGACAAACGTATATTGCGTGCCGCGAGTGGCAAGGCAGCCAGGGCCTCGCGTACGACACCAATTACCTGTTCCGGCTCGGATTTAAGTTCGCGTCGTATCAGTTGACGGGCAACAATCATGGCAAGTTGCGCCAGTTGCTGTTCCACGACTTCGTCAAGTTCCCCGAACGGCTGGTCCAGTGCCGCCATTAACTGCTCCAGGCGTTGTATACGTTCGACAAACTCGCCGCTACCGGCCTCGCGACCTTCCTTCAGGCCCTGTTCAAATCCTTCCTGGCGCGCCTGTTCCTGTAGCGCTTCGAGCTGGCGTGCGGTCATGGGGCGCTGTGATTCTCCGGCTACAGCAACTTCCGGCACGCGCCATGACTCGCACCCGTCAGCTTCGCCGCCGCGAATAACCCTAGACAAACTGTTCCGCTCCCTTGCCGCCCAGCGCGATTTCGCCGGACTCGGACATGCGGCGGGCAATGGCAAGAATTTCCTTCTGCGCGCCCTCCACTTCGCTCAGACGTACCGGACCCTTGTTTTCGAGATCGTCGCGCATCATTTCCGCTGCACGCTTGGACATGTTCGCAAACACTTTTTCCTTCATTGCTTCATCGGCACCCTTGAGCGCCAGGATCAGGGTGTCTGAGGAAACTTCGCGCAACAGGGCCTGGATGCCACGATCATCGACATCGATCAGGTTGTCGAAGACAAACATCAGGTCCTGGATCTGTTGTCCCAGTTCGGCGTCGGCGTCCTTGATGGCCTCCATGATCTCGCCCTCGATGGAGCTGTCCACGAAGTTGAGAATATCGGCCGCCGACTTGATGCCACCGACGCTGGATGACTGTACATTCTGGTTACCGGCAAACTGGTTTTCGAGTATCTCATCAAGCTCCTGGAGCGCGCTGGGCTGTATACCGTCAAGTGTCGCAATACGCAGTAAAACATCATGCCGGGTACGTTGCGGGAAGAACTTTATCACTTCGGCAGCATGGTCGTTGTCGAGATAGGACAATACAATCGCCTGGATCTGCGGGTGTTCCAGCCGGATAAGCTCGGCCACGGCACGCGCATCCATCCATTTCAGGGCTTCAAGACCCTTGGTACTACTGCCCAGCAGTATGCGATCCATCAGACCCTTGGCCTTGTCTTCGCCCAGCGCATCGACCATCACGGTACGAATATAGTCCTCGGCGCCAACGCCAAGCGCAGTCTGCTCCTGAACCGTTTCGGTAAAAGTCTCGAGTACCGCGGTGACCTGGTCGCGCGGCACATTGGTCATCGCCGCCATGGCGGCACCGACTTTCTGTACCTCTTTTGGCCCCATGTGCTTGAGCACCTGGGCCGCACTTTCCTCACCCAGCGTCAGCAGTAATACCGCCGCACGTTCGGTACCGTTCAGTTTGGATGCTGCTTCAGCCATCTTCGCCTACCCAGTTCTTGACAACCTGTGCGACACGTTTCGGATCATCGTTGACGACACTCTTCGCTGTTTCAAGTGTTTGTTCGTAACGGTTGGTCTGGGGCGCCGCAAGTTGCGGATTTGCTCCACCGGAAAGACTGAGCTGGTCCTGTCCGCCGTCAACCGCTTCCCCGCCTGCTGCGGCCAGGGCCGCCTGCTGCTGCACAGCCTGCTCACCCTTTTCCGCGAGGCTGCGCATGACGGGCTTGAGTACACCGAACACCACAATCAGCAATCCCAGCGCGCCGGCCGCCTGCTTGGCAACATCCCAGATCCAGGGTTGCTCCATAAAAGACAGTTCGGGAATCTCTTCGACTTCCGGTGGCGGCACGAATGAAGCATTGATAACATTTACGGTATCGCCGCGCTGCGCATTGAAACCGACTGACTCCTTGATCAGTGTTGTAAAACGCTCAAGCTCATCGGCACTCCAGGGCTTGCTGACCAGTTCATCGTTTTCATCGAGCTCCTGCTTGTTATCGATAACCACGGCGATGGAGAGGCGGCGAATATTACCCGTCGACAGTTTGGTGTGGCTGATAGTCTTGTCCAGCTCATAGTTACGCACACTGCGCTTGCTGCGGTTACCACTCGCACCGCCTGTCCCTGTTTCGTCGTTCGACACATTCGGGTCCACCAGCGTCGGCTGTGCAGAGGGCTGGTTGGACAAGGCCCCGGGGATACCGGAAGCGCCCGCCGTTCTTTCATTTGAAATATCTTCACTGACCTGTTCGCTGCGCAACGCCGGAAGATCCGGGTTATAGCTTTCCTGGGTACGTTCGGTCACCGTGAAATCAAGATCGGCATTGACCGTGGCGCGAATTCGCCCGGGACCGACAACGGGCTCCAGCAGCTTGCGAATACGGTCTGTGTAGGTCAGCTCCAGCTTGCGGTTGTAAGAGAACTGGCTGGAGCTGGGCGCCATGCCATTGTCGCCTGCACCGTTACTCAGCAGGTTGCCTCGCTGATCGACGATGGTGACTTTTTTCGCTTCCAGGTGCGGCACGCTGGACGATACCAGGTGCACGATAGCCGAAATCTGCTCTTCGTCCAGGCTACGCCCCGAATACAGGTTCACCATAACCGATGCGGTAGGCCTGGCGCGGTCACGCAGGAAGACCGAGCGTTTCGGAATAGCGAGGTGGACTCTTGCAGACTCGACGTTACGCAGCGTGCTGATGGTGCGACTCAGTTCGCCTTCCAGTGCGTGCTGGTAACGCGCAGTTTCAATAAACTGGCTGGTACCGAAGCCCTGGTCTTTCTGCAGCATTTCAAAACCCATGGCGCCGCCTTCCGGCAGACCATCCCTGGCAAGTTCCATGCGCGCATCGCGCACGCGATTGCTGGCAACCATCACCGCGCCTGTTTTCTGATCGATCTCAAAGGCAATACCGGTTTTCTTCAGCGCATCGACAACCTGGCCGGCATCCTTGTTGCCCAGCCCGGCATAGAGCACGGTGTAGTTAGGCTCCTGCGACCAGAGCACCACGGCCACGCCCAGTGCCACACTGGCCGCCAGCCCGACCATCAGACCGACCTGGCGAAGTGCGGGCAAGCCCTGGAATCCCTGCACAGTTTCCTGTTTAACCATTGCCATATCTGTTCCCTGCCCCTGTTAAACCTGCATGCTCATGATGTCTTTGTAGGCAGACACCAGGCGGTTGCGTACCTCGGTCATGGCCTGGAATGCCACGCCGGCCTTCTGCAGGGCCACCATCACTTCCGCCACATCCACATTGGGATCACCTGCACTGAACGCGGTGGAAAGCTTGCCGGCGGTTTTCTGAATGCTGTTGACTTCATCAACGGACTGCTTGAGCAGCGATGCAAAATCACCGCCTGCCGACTGCGACCTGTCCAGCTCTGCCGGCGTGCTTTGAGCGGCCGCAGTCAAGCGGCGCATTTCTGCCAGAACCTGATCGACGCTACTGATTGTGCTCATATGAAATTCTCCTAGGCCGGGACGGCTATACCCTGTTCGCGCATACGCGCAAGTTTGTAACGCAATGTACGTGGACTGATACCGAGGCGTTCCGCGGCTGCCTTGCGGCTGCCCCGGTCACGGTTCAGCGCATCCAGTATCAACTCGAATTCCTTTGACTTCAGGTCATCACCCAGTCCTTCAGTGGCGGCATTCTCCAGCGGCTTCTCCACGACCGGGGAGGTTGTTTCGGTGAAGCCTGAAGTATCAGATTCAAAACACAGCCCATCAACTTCGATCTGGTCACCACTCAACAGAATCAATGCGCGCTGTATCACGTTGTCGAGTTCACGCACATTTCCGTGCCAGGCGTGTGATAACAGTGCCTGCTGCGCTGCTTTTGACAGGTGAGGCACACAACGCCCATCCGGGCTGTATTTCCGGATCAGGCGGTTAGCCAGCGGCAGAATATCGGCCTTGCGCTCGCGCAGTGGCGTCAGGTGCAAGGGGAAAACATTCAATCGGTAAAACAGGTCTTCGCGGAACCGGCCAGCGGCAACTTCCTCACGCATGCGCCGGTTGGTTGTTGCCAGCACACGAACATTCAGATCAATCACTTCACGCCCACCCAGCCGTTCAACCTCACGTTCCTGTAACACGCGCAGTAACTTGGCCTGCAACCCCAGATCCATTTCCGAGATCTCGTCGAGCAACAGGGTTCCACCCTGTGCCTGTTCAAATTTCCCGGCGCGCGCCTGGTAGGCGCCGGTGAATGCGCCTTTCTCGTAACCGAACAGGCAGGCTTCCAGCATATTCTCGGGGATTGCCGCGCAGTTAATGGCAATGAAGGGGCCGTTTGCGCGTGGTGAATGATCGTGGATCAGGCGTGCAAAAACCTCCTTGCCCACCCCTGACTCGCCACTGATCATCACCGTAGCATCGGTTTTTGCAACACGCTTCGCCAGCGCCGCCAGCTTGCGCGTGGCAGGATCTTCAGCAACAACACCGGGGTCATTATCGGTATCGGGCAGATAGCGCCTGAGCATTTCCACCAACACTTCCGCGTCAAAAGGTTTGACCAGGTAATCTGCTGCGCCGGCGCGCATGGACTGCACGGCTTTTTCAATGGTTCCATAAGCTGTCATCAGCACCACGGGTAACTCCGGGACTGCTGCTTTCAGCTTGTTTAATAACGTATGTCCGTCAATGCCGTCCATCTGCACATCACTGACCACCAGCTGGATGTCATGCTCGCCAACAAGCGTTAGCGCCTGCTCACCATCTGCCGCGGATATCACGGAAAACCCCGCCAGTTCGACGGTTGCGCAAAGCGCATCCCGCAGGGCGGAATCATCTTCAACAATCAGGACTAGCGGTTGATTCATTACACACACCTCGAACGGGCAGTTACTGCCTTTTGCTGTTTCTTCATCATGGCGCTGGGAAGTTGCTGCTCGCGTTGCTGTACTGGCAGACAAACCACGAAACGGGCTCCCGTTGCGTATGAAGGATCAAGTTCTACTGTGCCGTGATGCGCTTCGATGACTGCACGCACCACGGCAAGACCGAGCCCCGTGCCATTGGCACGGGTCGTAAAGAAGGGGTCAAAAATCTGTTCGTGCAGGGACTCGGGAACACCCGGTCCATTATCCTCCAGAACCAGGACGATCTGTGACTGGCGTACCTCTAGCGTCCAGCCCAGCTGGACACCCTCTCCACCGGCATTCAGTGCGTTACTGGCAAGGTTGGAAAGCACACTGGCCAGCACCTCGCGCTGCCCGCGGGTTGTCGGGATCTCGCCTTCTATAGTAACCGCCCACCCAGCATGCCGTGCTTCAAGCTGGGGAAGAAGAGATTCCCGCACCTGTTCCAGCAAATCGGGAAGATAGATACTTTCTTCATCGCAGCAACGGCTGTCCCGCGCAAACACCAGCATGTCATTAACCATGTGGTCAAGGTGGCGCAGGCCGGTGAGCAGACGTTCGACAAAACAATCGTGCTGTTGCCTTGGCAACTCACGTTTGTCGAGCTGTGATGCGTAAAGGAGCGCGGTGGATAACGGGGTACGAATCTGATGCGCCAGACGGGCTGTCATTTGTCCCATACTGGAGAGACGACGGGAATGTGCCACCTCGTCCTGAAGCACACGGATTTCGTCGAGCAGACGGCTGCGTTCGGTTCGCGCAACACCCAGTTCCTCAGTCAGGGACGTCACTTGCTGCTGCAAGGCCTGGTAGGAGCCGGTGAGCTGCTCCGATACCTGGTTAAACCGGGCAAAAGCTTCCTGAAGTTGCTGACTGCTGGCGGCCGACTGGCTCATGACTGGACCTGCTCCTGTGCTTCGTTAGGCGGGGCTCTGGCGCCCACCAGCTACAAAGCAAGGAGTATGCCCAAATTGTAAAGGTATTCCAGATCAACAGGTTAAGACGCCTGTCAAAAAGTGACGTCAAACTCCCGGCGCATTATCGGAGCGCTGCAGTCCATACTTGCGAAGTTTTTCCACCAGCGTTGTGCGACGCATGCCGAGCCGTTTGGCGGCCTGTGCCACCACGCCATTGGCATCGTCGAGCGCCTGTTTGATGAAACCGACTTCGAGGTTACTGAGGTGTTCCTTGAGGTCCAGACCATTACGCGGCAGGCGTGGCTCAACCTCATCCATATAGCTGACGGGCTGGGCGTGCGCGGCAAGCAGTTCTTCGTCGAATTGCATCTTTTCCCCGCCCGCGCCATCGGTCTGGAATTTTTCAGGCAAATCGCCCATGTCGACCACTCCGAACGGGTACAGGATGGCAAGACGCTCAATCAGGTTGGCCAGTTCGCGCACGTTACCGGGCCAGTTGTACTGGCAAAGGGCCAGTATCGCCCCCTGTGTCAATCTTACTGAACCGCGTTTTTCGTGTTCAATACGACGGATCAATTCGTTGACCAGCAACGGGATATCTTCAACACGATCGCGCAACGGGGGCATTTCGATGGGGAAAACATTCAGGCGGTAGAACAGATCTTCACGGAATGTACCATCCGTGATCGCCTTCTCCAGATCACGGTGTGTTGCGGCGATAATGCGCACATCAGCGTGAATACTTTTGTTACTGCCAACACGTTCGAAAGTGCGTTCCTGCAGGACACGCAACAGCTTGACCTGCATGTTAAGACTCATATCACCGATTTCGTCGAGGAACAGCGTACCACTCTCGGCCAGTTCAAAACGCCCCTGTCGCGCACTGATGGCGCCGGTAAAGGCGCCCTTCTCATGACCGAACAGTTCGGATTCCAGCAGATCGCCGGGGATGGCGCCGCAGTTTACGGGGACAAAAGCATTTTCACGCCGGTTCGAGTAATAGTGGAGGTTGCGCGCAACCACTTCCTTACCGGTGCCGGACTCGCCAAGTATCAGTACATTGGCATCGGATTTTGCAACCTGCTGAATCATCCGCCGTACCATTTGTACCGAACGGCTGGTGCCAACCAGGCTGCGGAACAGGTCAACCGGGCGCTGCTGCGCACTGTCCACCTGGGTTTCGCGGTATACCTCGGCCTGGTGCAACGCACTCGTCAGCTGAGTGTAATGTACGGGGACTTCAACGCGTCCGAGAATGCAGGAACTGGGTTCGATCGCCACCGTGGGTTCACGGTTTTTCTCGGTCAGCAGGAAGATGGGGAGATGTTCGTCGAAGTCGTGGATTTCTTTCAGCAGCTTTTGCAGTGCCTTGTCGTTTTTACAGCTACCGACAAGCACCGCCAGTACCTCCTGCGCATCCTCGATCTTGCTCTTCCATGCGCCACAATCGGAAGCCAGGTCCGGTTCGTAGTTGATAAACCGTAATACGGATTCCAGTTCACGACCGCGGTCGGAATCCGCTTCGATGATGAGTACCCTGGGTTCGCTGACTGACACCTGTTATTCCCCTCGACCGGGCCACTTAACAAATCTGACTGGCGTTATATGATTGTTGGAAAACCTTGAATGCCTAAAGTTAAGCACTCCACGCCACAAATGTCAAAATTTTGTCGTAAATAGGGCCGAGGGCGAAAACATACACCAACCAACTGTATTAAATAGATAAATCAGGGGCAGACAAAAAATCACAGGGCAATAGCCTCGCCCACCACCAATCGCCGCACAAAACTCCCGCGCAATGGCGTTGGAAATCCGTGAATTAGCGAGCGTGGCTGAGATAGGCGCTGGTCGCTGTACGACCAACATTATGCGTATGTATTTCTGCACCAAGCTGTGTCTGGCACTGTTTGCCAAGCTCGGCGACCTGTTGGTTCAGGCTGAGAATTTCCCTGATGGCTGCGGCAATTTCTACGGCATCCTGCTCGGCAGCGGGCTTGCTGAAGCACTCCATAACGATTTCTTTACGGCGCACTTCCAGTTCTGCAACCCTGTTCCACTCCAGCGCTCCGGCCAGCTCGAGCATTTCCTTGCTCAGGTGGACGATTTTACTGATTTGTTCACGACGGACACTATCCATGGTACTTGATTCCCTCTTTGGTTCTCAGGCTGCCGGGCTAGGCTGTGCAGCAGGATGATCGGCGATCGCATCCCAGGCTTCCTTGATCTGGCGAAGCAGGTCAGACACTTCGTCCAGCATGGCCGTATCGTTCCTGCTATGCGCCTCAACGAGGCGACGCTCCATATACAGATACAAATCTTCCAGGTTCCGGGAAATTTCGCCGCCTTTCTCCATATCAAGGCTGGATTTCAATCCATCCAGTATCGATATGGCACTGCTGATCTGATCACCTTTGACCTGTGTATCGCCACGCTCCATGCTTCCTCTGGCGGCAGCAATTTTGTCCAGTGCGCCTTCCATCAACATCTGAATCAGCCTGTGCGGAGTGGCTGATTCAACTCCGGTCTGTACGGCATTCTGGCTATACCGGTTCAGCGCATTTCGAACCCCTGAAAAACTCATGTTTTACTCCCTTAATTCCTACCCGTGCTAATGGTTGGTAACGCAGCCAGCTGCTGAGTCAGAAATGCGCTGGTGCCCTGTAACTGTCCCATCAGGCTGTCTAGTCGATTGAATTGGTCCAGTAATGACTGTTCTCGCTGATCCAGCCGGAACTCCATTGTAAAAATACGATCTTCCACAGACCGCACGCTGTCATTAATGCTGTCTTCGCGAGTCTTCAGCAGGCCATCAAAATTTACGAAATCATTTACCACACTGTCCAGGCGAAACAGGTAGCCTTCACTGTCGTTTGCGAACAGTTCGGCAACCCCGGCAAAATCAGTTGCAATAGCGGCTTCAAGGTCAGCCGTATCCAGTGACAGTGAACCGTCGCGCTGAAAAGTCACACCCACCTCGGTCAGGTAGGCGAACCCTGTGGCCAATCCCGCAGGGGCCGTATTGAACACTGTACGCATCTGGCTTTCGATGCTGCGCAGGGTACTGTCCAGCGTTGAACCGGCTCCCTCCATACCTTGCATAATCGTGCGCAGTTCATTGAACTCGTCGACAAATGACTGAACGGAGGCTTTTACTGCATCGATATCACGGGTTATGGATAACCCATCGGCAGCAGTCGATACCCCGACAAGGTTTAAGGTCACCCCGGAAATGGCATCGCTGATGGTATTGCCCGGTCGCGTGATGGTATACAGACCATCGAGCACAACTTCTGAATCAAGTAGCGTTGGATCAGTAATATCCGTAAGCCCAAGGTCAGTCCCCAGAGACCCGGTAAAAGACAGGCTCATTGCATTGACATTGCCTGTCTCGGTAGACGTCAGTACCAGGCGATTGCTGCCCGTGCTTTCAGTGACAATCGTTGCAGAGACACCGGTATTGTCAGGTGCATCGTTAATCGCATCGCGCAGCTGGGTCAGGGTGAGGCCACCCCCATTGACAGTAAAAGCATTGCCTGCAACCGTCAGTGTAATCTGGTCACCGGCGCCACCCAGGGTCGTGGTGTCGGTGTCGGCAATAGCGACAGAGCCCATCTTGTGGGCGAGCGCCAGTTTGTTCACCTGGATCGTACTGGTACTGACAGCGGCGTTGCTGTCGGCTGTTGCTGTGAAAGCCGCTTCATTGGAGGATTCTGCCTTGTAGACTTCAAAGGCATTCAGTGTCTTGAGGCTGGCGAGGGTATCCTGAAAGGTGCTCAGCGTACTCTTTAGCGTCCCGATCGTGCTCAACTGGGTTTCAAAGCTGCGCTTGTCAGCCTGCAGGCGGTTAAGCGGCCGACGCTCTATCGCCATTAACTGGTCGACGATGCTTCTGACATCAAGTCCGGAACCGACACCGGGAGAGCTAATCATGCTTCAACCTCTTTGTTGAATCTAAAGTACCTGTCTGTCATTTAGCAAAAGCAGTGCCAGCTCATGCCTGCTCGCTGAAAATCAGGCTTTCCGGAGAATCCAGTTTCTCCGCCATGCGCAGTGTTTCCTCGGAAGGGATTTGCCTGATCACCCGTTTTGTTTCTGAATCAACCACTTCTATAACAGTTCTACCAGTGGTTTCGTCAATATTGAACTGAAGGTCGCGCTGGAAGTTCTGCACAAAGTCAGTGATTTTGCTCACTGCTGATGCCACCTGTTCGGATTCAACGGCCTTGTGATCGTTGCCGGGTGGCAGTAATTGTCCGCTGGCGGCGGCCGGCTCATTCCTCTTGATATCTTCAGCAGCCACAGCTTTGGGCGCAGAGGGATAGATGGTTGGCTGCGGTTCTTGCAGTCGGACACTGTCCAGCACTTTTGTCGTTGTTAAATAATCGGATGACATCATATTCACCTACTCTATTAACGCAGGGCGGGTGGCGCATCCCTGCGACCACCCATCCCTGGTATTACTTCGACAAACGTATTGCTTACTGCAACAGCGCCAGCGCCGACTGTGGCAAGGTATTCGCCTGCGACAACATGGCTACACCAGCCTGTTGCAATATCTGCGCTCGCGTCAAGTTGGCGGTTTCCGCGGCGAAATCCGTATCCATGATTCGTCCACGAGCCGCCGCCGTGTTCTCACGGGTGGTTTCCAGACTGCGTACGGCGATCTCAATGCGGCTCTGCACCGCACCCAGTGTGCCTCGCTCGGTATTGACGGTATCCAGTGCAGTATCTACAAGCGTAATGGCAGCCTGGGCATTGGCCGATGTGGTAATGTCAGTACCTGTCACAGCTGTGACATCGGCGTCTGCAGCCATATTGGTCGTGGTCACCGTGATACGATCGTTTGCACTGTTGTTCGCACCGACCTGGAAGGCCTGCGCACCTGCGCCACCGGCCAGAATGGCAGTGCCATTGAACTCGGTACCAGCAAGAATACGACCAATCTCTGTACCCAGCTGCTGAAATTCAGCGTCCAGACTGGCACGGTCAGTCGTGCCGTTAGTCGCATTGGCTGACTGCACAGACAGTTCGCGCATACGCTGCAGGGCTTCGGTCACACTACCCAGTGCGCCTTCTGCAGTCTGCGCCAGAGAGATACCGTCACCCGCATTGCGGATACCGACAGTCAGGCCACGTACCTGGGCGTTCATACGCTCGGCGATAGCCAGGCCGGCCGCGTCATCCTTGGCGGAGTTAACACGCAGGCCGGAAGACAGGCGCTGCAGTGAGCTATTCAGCGCACTCTGGGAATTGGTCAGGTTACGCTGGGCATTTAGCGAAGCAATGTTGGTGTTTACAGTTAATGCCATGATTGACACTCCTACAATTTGAAGGCGTTGCAGCCAGGGAAATTTTCCCGATTGCGATGCCTGTTATCACTAGCGGATATACCATTGATGTTGGTATTTACCGCTTCCGGTATTGTTAGCGTTCGTCGGGCGACAAACTTTAGGCGGGTAAACCGTAATGGACTCCATGACCCCAGACCCCCGTCATTCAAGCAGTTAGCCCGGAAATCGTTACAAACCGGAGGCCTTGCCCGGTGCCAGCGACTGGCGACGCGATCCACCTGACGGATCCAGCGCGTCTAGCCAGTCATCCAGGTGCTGTTGCAGGAAGTGATGCTCCCTCACCCAGTCACGCAAGGTATCGCCGGCTTTCCAGTTCGCATCCAGGTCGTGGATATGCTCCCTGATGGCGCTGACCCAGGCCCGGGTCTTGTTGCTGACCCGGTGAACAGGTGCATCCTTGTAGGGTTCTATGTCTGTGGCGATAACCGGCCATCCCATGGCCCCGTACTCGAGTACTCTCAGGTTACTCTTGCAACGGTTGAAACGGTTACGTTCCAGTGGCGCCACAGCCAGGTCAAGGTTGAGTTTTGCCAATGCGGCAGGATAGTCACCAAACGCCACATACTCGTGAACTTCCTTCACATAGGGACGGAGAAAATCCGGGCACATGCCCATAAAGATCCAGTCTACTTCGTCAGCCGTCTCCCGTACGGCATCGGCGATGATCTCAAGGTCGCCATAGTGCTGCATGGCACCGGCCCAACCTACGCGTGGCTTGACACCGCAGCCTCTGCGTGACTCCAGCTTGTCCCACATGCCGGCATCCAGGTAATTCGGCACAACACGGATATCACTGATAAACCCGGACAACTCGTCGGCCAGCGCTTCGTTGGTTACCACCAGTCTGTCCACCAGTGAAAGACAGGTGCGCAAGCGTTTCTTAATGTCCCTGTACCCCGTCTTGAAACGTGGGCTTTTCGGTGGAACGGCAAACATCAGGTCATCCTGGCCAAAGATCGTAAACATATTCGGCACTTTCCTGTACTGGCGAAGTGAATCGATGCAGGTGTCGTGCAAACTGTTCTGCAACAGCAGGACATCCGCTTGAATCCGTTCCATTTCCACGACGCTCGGCATAGGATCAAGGGTTTGCCCCTTGAAGGGCACAGCTGAGAAATGGGCTTTTCCAGCGGCAGACAATGCCTCCAGCGGCTGGGCAACCCGGTAGGCCCAGACCACATATGAACCATAACCACAGCCCGTTATTCTAGGCAAATCCCGGATATTCGGGTCCCAGACCGGCTTAAG
>NZ_JBTTIO010000033.1:0-36248 GCF_058323355.1 Thiogranum sp. | reverse complement strand
GGGTTTCTTAAAAAACAACAATGGTAACTACCGCTTCATGGGGGTTTTTGTTAGTCCTGGCGGGCGCTGGCGGCCATGACGGGTGATGAATCAATCAGCGTTTCACTTAACGTAACGATCAGTAGTTCTGTCCACTGCACTTCTTCGTCTTGACGTTGTAGTTACCGCAGGACAGCGGAGCACGCCAGTCGGAGATCAGGTCGCGGGAACCCGGCAGGTAATCCGACCAGGCATCACCGGCTACCAGCCCGGAGGTTTCCCAGACGATGTCGAACTGACCATTGTCCTGGATTTCACCGATCAGCACCGGCTTGGTGATGTGGTGGTTCGGCATCATGGCGGAGTAGCCCCCGGACAGGTTCGGCACCGCTACGCCAATCAGCGCTTTCTGTACCGCGGCAGGATCCGTGGTGCCGGCTTTTTCAACCGCCTTCACCCACATATTGAAGCCGATGTAGTGCGCTTCCATGGGGTCGTTGGTGACGCGCTTGTTGTCCTTGATGTACGCCTTCCAGGCGCTGATGAAGCTGTCGTTCTCTTCGGATTCGACGCTCATGAAGTAGTTCCATGCCGCCAGGTGACCCACCAGAGGTTTGGTGTCGAGACCGGACAGTTCTTCTTCACCCACGGAGAAGGCCACTACCGGAATGTCCTCGGAGGAAATGCCCTGGTTGCCCAGTTCCTTGTAGAACGGCACATTGGCGTCGCCGTTGATGGTAGACACCACGGCGGTCTTCTTGCCGGCGCTGCCGAACTTCTTGATGTCGGAAACGATGGACTGCCAGTCGGAGTGACCGAACGGCGTGTAGTTGATCATGATGTCGCTTTCCTTGACGCCCCTGGCGATCAGGTAGGCTTTCAGGATCTTGTTGGTGGTGCGGGGATAAACATAGTCGGTACCTGCCAGCACCCAGCGTTTTACACCGAGTTCGTCCATCAGGTAATCCACGGCAGGGACGGCCTGCTGGTTCGGCGCGGCACCGGTGTAGAACACGTTCTTCGAGGATTCCTCACCTTCATACTGCACCGGGTAGAACAGAATGCTGTTGAGTTCCTCGAATACCGGCAGCACGGACTTGCGTGATACGGAAGTCCAGCAGCCAAAGGTGACCACAGCGTTGTTCCTGGTGATCAGTTCGCGCGCTTTTTCCGCGAACAGCGGCCAGTTGGAAGCAGGATCGACCACCACGGCTTCGAGCTTCCTGCCGAGTACGCCGCCTTTTTTGTTCTGTTCGTCGATCAGCATCAGCATGGTGTCTTTCAGCGTGGTTTCGGAAATCGCCATGGTGCCTGACAGGGAGTGCAGTACACCCACCTTGATGGTGTCTTCAGCCCAGGCCAGGCTTGTAGCGGCCAGCGAGGAAGCGCTGATTGCCGCGGCAATCGCCAGTTTCTTCAATTGTGTTTTCATCATGTTTCTGTCTCCTGAAGGGTGGGCAGTTAAATCTGGAACTGCATGCCGAAGGTGAGAGTGTCGTTGTCGTTACCTTTGACACCGCTGGCGTTTGCATCGCCGCTGGTGAAGTTGAGGTTCAGCTTGAGGTTGTGTCCCGAGATCACATAGTTGACACCCAGCTCGGTCAGGTCACTGTCGTCGCCGGATGAAGGATCGTTGCTGGTGTAGCGGATATAGGGCTGGTAACGGCCCGGGCCACCGTTGTCTGTCATCAGGTAGGCGGCGGAGATAAAGTAGGCATTGCCGTCAAACATGCCGAACACGGGTGTGGCAGCATCGGTGTCGACCTCAAAGTCCTTGTACTCGCCTTCAACGGTGACCACGGCGCCATCGGCCAGCGGTTTCTCAAACAGGCCGTCGATGGCATAACCGGTGAATGAGCCATCCTGTACCACGGTGCCGTAACCGTCGTCCTGGTACTGGGCGGAAATGGCCAGCGTCAGGATGTCACCGGCTTTTCCGTAGTAGGTGCTGCTGGTGTAGTAGCCCGGGTTGGATTCCTTGTTGAAGAAGTTGTAGGCCACGCGAGCGGCGTACAGGGGCGCATCGCTCTGGTTTTCCGCGGCGCTGTAACCGTCGAATACACCAAACGCATACTGGAGTTTGCCCTGGGAACCCCAGATGGTAATCCCTTCGTCGCGGCCAAAGGTGCCTGCCACGCCGTCGGCGCCATTGCTGATATCATTGTCGGACGGGTACAGGGGTACGGTGTACTGGCCCCAGGTCAGGCCGTAAAACGGGCCGTTCATTTCGATACGGTCAGCAGGTGTCAGCATACGGCCGACCCACACGTTGAAGGCGTCGCCCGGCTCATACTGGACAATGGCGTCGAGAACACCGTATTCGCCCCACATCTTGTCGGTGCCGAAATAGAACCTGAAATCTTCGGTGACCTGGCCGGAAACATACAGGCGCATGTTTTCCAGTGTAAAATCGCTGCTTCTGCCACCATCCGGCGCACCGTTATCCGATGAGGAAATCGAGGTGCGGATGCCGGCGCCGAAGCTGACCCAGCGGGTATCGTCAATGGCGATTTTTCCTGCAGCCAGTACCGGGACGCCTGTCACAGCCAGCAGGCTGCCAACAAGCAGCGATTTTCCAACGACATTTTTCTTTTGCATTTCGGGATTCCTGTTGTTGTGGCCAGTGGCCGGTTGAGAAGCAAACAAACCTCAGGGAAAGTCCGCGTGTAAACTGCACGGCTTTCATGGCAAGCGAGTCTATCCCTGTGCCAGGTGGGGTAGAATCCGGTATATGTGCAGGCGCATACGTCAAATGACGCATGGCAGAAAGTTTGGATTTGGGGTACTTCAGGCAAGACGTTAAGGTGTGACAAGCAGTCAATGAGCATAAACAGGGATCCACTGCGGATCCGGCGTGAATACAATCAGTGGGTGGCGAATGAAACGCTGGAGGACTACTCCCTGCGTTATACCGCCAAGCGGGCGCGGCGCTGGTCGGCCGGCTGGGTCGCCAATACGGCGCTGGGCATTGTGTCGTTCCTGGCGCTGGAAGCCATCGGCGGTACCATTACCCTCAGTTACGGCTTTACCAACGCCATGTGGGCGATCCTGGTGGTGGGCGCTATTATTTTTCTGTCGGGATTGCCGCTGGCCTACTATGCGGCACGCGATGGTGTCGATATCGATCTGTTGACCCGGGGTGCCGGCTTCGGTTACATCGGCTCGACCATTTCCTCACTGGTATACGCTTCGTTCACGTTTATTTTCTTTGCGCTTGAAGCGGCGATCATGTCCATGGCAATCCATATGGTCGTGGATATCCCGTTATCCGTGGCATACGTCATCAGCACCATCGTGGTGATCCCGCTGGCAACCCACGGTATCAGCCGCATTTCCCACTTCCAGGCCTGGACACAGCCGTTATGGCTGGTGTTGCAGGTTATTCCGCTGGTGTATATCGGACTGCACGAGGCCGAAGCGTTCAGCCAGTGGATCGAGTTTGGCGGGACCACGGTACAAGGCGGGCAGGGCTTTGAATTGCTGCTGTTCGGTGCTGCCGCTGCAGTTATCTTCCCGCTCATTGCGCAGAATGGTGAGCAGGCCGACTTCCTGCGCTTCCTGCCGGTGGCGAACCGCGAGAACAGAATATACTGGTGGATGGCTGTCGTGGGCGCAGGCCCCGGCTGGGTAGTGTTCGGTGTCATCAAGCTGTTTTTTGGTTCGTTCCTGGCCGTGCTGGCACTGAATCATGGCTTGTCAACCGAGCTGGCCAGGGATCCGGCACACATGTATGCCGTCGCGTTCAGCTACATTACCGTTAACCCGCATATGGCACTGTGGCTGGCCGGTATTTTTGTGGTCATTTCACAATTGAAAATCAATGTCACCAATGCCTATGCCGGATCCATTGCCTGGGGAAATTTCTTTTCACGGCTGACACACAGTCACCCGGGGCGTGTGGTGTGGCTGGTGTTCAATGTCGCTATCGCACTGATGTTGATGGAGCTGGGGCTCTACCAGGCGTTTGAAACCATTCTGATTACCTACGCGAGCCTGGTGGTGGCCTGGGTGGGTTGCGTGGTGGCGGACCTGGTGATTAACAAACCGCTGGGTTTGAGTCCGCCTCATATCGAGTTCCGCCGCAGTCACCTGTACGATATCAACCCGGTCGGCGTGGTCTCCATGTTCGTGGCATCCTGTGCCGGCATTGCGGCGAACCTGGGGGTGTTCGGACCGGTAGCGGAAGCACTGGCAGCGTTCATTTCCCTGCTGATCCCTTTTATTACCGTGCCGTTGCTGGCGTGGCTGACCGCGGGCCGCTTCTATCTTTGCCGCGAAAAAGAGCAACCGGACCCCGATAGTTCACAGTTACAGTGCCGGATTTGCGAAAACAGCTTCGATACGGAAGACATGAGCCACTGCCCGAGTTACGAGGGTGCGATTTGTTCCCTGTGTTGCGCGCTGGATTCACGTTGCGGTAATCAATGTCGTCCGCAGGCGCACTTGTCTGCACAGGCATCAGCGCTGTTTGGCCGGATACTGCCGGCATTTATCAACCGGCGGTTGCATTCCGTTACCGGCCACTACCTGGGAGTTTTCCTGGTAACGACAGGCATTATTGCCGGTTTGCTGGCCGTGGTGTTCCACGCCCAGCAAAGCAGGACAGTGGCCGACATGAGCATGATCGGCGATACCTTGTGGCAGGTGTTTTTCCTGCTGATGCTGGTGACCGGTGTGCTGATCTGGCTGTATGTACTGGCCCAGAAGAGCGCGCGCTTTGCACTGAGTGAAATACAGCTTCAGGCTGAACTGATGCAGCGGGAAGTGCTTGCGCACGAGGTGACCGCCGTGGAGCTGGCCAGGGCGAGGGACGCGGCAAATGCCGCCAACAAGGCCAAGTCACGTTATTTGTCCGGTGTCAGCCACGAACTCAGGACACCGCTGAATACCATTTTCGGTTATGCGCGGCTGATGGAGATGGATGACAGTGCCGATGCAAGGACCCGCAAGATCTCCAGCGTGATACGGCGCAGCAGTGAGCACCTGTCGGATGTCATTGAAGGCCTGCTGGAAATCTCCAAGATCGAGGCGCGGAAACTGGACCTGCACCGCGACACGGTGGATGTGCGTGCCCTGATCCAGCAGCTCGAGGACATGTTCCGGCCGATGGCCGAAGAGAAAGGCATCGAGTTGCGGGTGAATTGCCAGCGCGAACTGCCCCGTTTTGTTTCCGTCGATGAGAAGCGGCTCCGCCAGATCCTGCTCAACCTGTTGTCCAATGCCATCAAGTTTACCCCTGAAGGCAGCGTCGAGCTTACGCTCACCTACCGTAACCAGGTGGCTCGCATGACAGTGCGTGACACGGGCATCGGGATTGCCGAGGAAGACCAGCCAAGGATATTTGAACCGTTCGAACGGGTGCGCAATGAACAGACGAAACTGATTGGCGGCACCGGTCTCGGCCTGTCCATCAGCCGTCTGCTGGTTGAAATGATGGGCGGCAACCTGGCATTGAAGAGCCAGCCTGGCCAGGGGACTGAATTCTGTCTGAGCCTGTTCCTGCCCGGTGTGGCAGGCGGTGTCGTGACGACTCAACGCCATGCCAGGATTCACGGCTACGAAGGCCGCCCTCGCCACATCATGGTGGTGGACGATGAGGACAGTCATCGTGAACTGATTCATGATTTTCTTTACCCGCTGGGCTTTATCGTGCACCAGGCCGCGTCAGCCGAACAGGCCCTGGAGATGTTGAACAACTGTCCGGTCGACCTGTTCCTGCTGGATATCAATATGCCGGGGATGAATGGCTGGCAATTATTGACCGGGCTGCGCCAGCGCGGTGTCGATGACCCCGTGATCATCCTGTCCGCGGATCCTTACGAGAATGCTCACCTGTACCAGGGGGAAAAAGATTTTGATGCCTATATCGACAAGCCGGTGCGTATCGAAAAGCTGCTGGAACAGCTGCAGCGGTGTCTTGACCTGCGCTGGTGTGACTCGGAACAGGAACAGGATAGTGCGCCGGAAAACTCCCCGGCGGTCGACAGCCTGTTCCGGGCCGATACAGAGCTGCTGGAAGAACTGGGGCGTTCGGCCAGACTCGGTTACCTGAAGGGGGTGATCGAGTGTATGGACCGGCTTGAATCGCAAGCGCCCGAATCGCCCTGGGTAAAAAAACTCAGGGTATTGGCGGACAAGTGTGATCTGAACGGCATTGTTCACAGTATTGATGAAACAGAAAACACCGAAACAGGAGGCGCGTCCGGGTAATGCACAAGTTCAGGGACAAAACCACAGTACTGGTTGTCGATGACTCCCCGGACTCGTTGGGCATGATCAACCTGGCGCTGGACGAAGCCGGGATCGCGGTGCTTATCGCCCTGAACGGTCAGCAGGCGATGAATGTGCTGGAACAGATCACGCCCGATGTGATCCTGATGGATGCCGTCATGCCGGTAATGGATGGTTTCGAGTGTGCCCGGGAAGTGCGCAAGAAACTGCCGTTGACGCCGATTATTTTCATGACCGGCCTTAGCGAGGTCGAGCATATCGTCAAGGCATTCGACGCCGGTGGTAATGATTACATTGTTAAACCGATACACCCTGACGAATTGCTGGTGCGTATCCACCAGCATACCCACAGTACCCGGATGCTGATGGAAGCACAGAAGGTACTGGATGCCATGCGCCAGTATGTATTTTGCATCGACCGTCGCGGCAATGTGTTGTGGGCCACACCGGAGGCCCAGGCATTACTGGGCCAGTACCAGCAAAAAGCCGGGGACAGCACCGCTGAACTGGGTGAACGGTTCAGCCGCTGGTTGCCGGCCGGGCAGACCGGTCATAATCTGGCGCTGCCCCTGGGCGATACAGACCCGGGCCTGACGGTATGCTACTTCAAACAGTCGGAAGAAGATGAATACCTGCTGAAGATCCAGTCAGCGAATGTCGAGATCGACCCCGCTGTGCTGGAAGAAAGTCTGTCTATTACCACTCGCGAAGCGGAAGTACTGCTATGGCTTGCGCATGGAAAAACCAACCGTGAGATCGCGGAAATTCTCGAAATGAGCCCGAGAACGGTGAACAAGCACCTGGAGCAGATGTATCCGAAAATCGGTGCCAGTAACCGCACGGCGGCAGCGTCCGTGGCGATACAGACGATTCTTGGCGGACGGATCGGCCGGCCGGCGAGCGGCTAGCCCGTTCACTACCGCTTCCGTGCAGCGCGCAGTTCGGGCTGGATACAACTCAGTTGTGAAGCGGAAACAGCCTGTTTCACCGCATCGATGACTTTGGGTCGGGGAAAGGTTGCCCGCCATGCCAGTGCTACCCTGCGGCTGGGCGATGGCTTGCTGAAACGGCGGATGGTCAATAACCGCTGCGAGTAACGGTCAGCACCCGCCGCGGTACAGGGCAGCACGGTAAGGCCCATGCCGGATGCCACCATGTGGCGAATGGTTTCCAGTGAACTCCCTTCGGCTGTATAAACAGAGGCGCCTTCGCCAATCGCTTTTGGTGCACAGGCGGGGCAGGCGTCAATAACCTGGTCGCGGAAACAGTGACCGGCACCCAGCATCAGAATGTTTTCGCCCTCCAGATTTTTTGAATTCAGGGTTTTTCTTTGCGTCAGCGGATGTGAGGTCGGCAGCAGGATAACGAAGGGTTCCTCGTACAGCGGCAGTGTGAGAATGTTGGGCTCGTCGAAAGGTAACGAAATGATGATGACATCCAGGTCGCCCTGTTTGAGTTTCTCTGCCAGTACAGACGTGTAGTTTTCCTCGATAATAAGCGGCATGTCGGGCGCGCGTTCGTTCAGGTTCGGTATCAGGTCGGGAAACAGGTAGGGACCGATGGTGAAAATTGCACCAATGCGTAACGGTCCGGATAGCTGGTCGCCTTCGGCGCGGGCAACCTGACGCACTGACTCGACAGCCTCCAGCGCCTGTTGCGCCTTTTCCACCACGCGTTCACCGGCTGGCGTCACCCGTACCTCATGCCTGGCACGTTCGAACAGCGCGACACCGAGTTCTTCCTCCAGCTTCCTGATGGCAACGCTGAGCGTGGGCTGGCTGACGAAGCAGGCTGCCGCGGCTCGACCAAAATGGCGTTCCCGGGCGAGTGCCGTCACGTAGCGCAGTTCTGACAGGTTCATGTATCCACCTCTTCGATAGCGACAGACTATTACACCACCTGGTAAATGCAATTGGCAACATGATTAGATTGGGTCTAATCTCCCTGTCGAGTCAAAGGAGGGCTGAATATGATGAAGAAATTTGCCATTGCACTGGTATTCGGCGGCATGCTGGCCAGCGTGTCCGCTGCGCCGCTGGGACTGCCGCCTGTACCCATCCCGGAAAACAACCCGCAAACGCCGGCCAAGATTGCGCTGGGTGAGCGCTTGTTCAACGATGCCCGTTTCAGTGCCGACGGCAAGGTCAGTTGCGCCACCTGTCATGCACAGGACAAGGCGTTCACGGACAACCTTCCGGTATCGAAAGGTTTTAACGGACTGACCGGTACCCGTAATGCGCCGACAGTCATTAATTCCGCCTATATGAAAACCCTGTTCTGGGACGGTCGTGAACCGGACCTGGAAGGTCAGTCGAAGCAGCCACCCGTCAACCCTGTCGAAGGCGGTCTGCCCGATCACAAGCCGCTGCTGGCGGTGATCCGCAAGGACAGGGACTATGTCAAAGCCTTCAAGTCGGTATTCGGTGTAAAGGCGAAAGCCATCACCATGGATCACGTCGCCATGGCCATCGCCAGTTTTGAACGTACGGTGGTAGCGGGTGATTCACCCTTTGACCGGTATTACTACGCCGGTGACGAGAAGGCCATGACGCCGGCACAGGTACGCGGTCTGGGTATTTTTACCGGCAAGGGGCGCTGTGTCTCCTGCCATACCATCGAACAGACACAGGCGCTGTTTATCGATAACCGCTTTCATAATATTGGTGTCGGCTTCAAAAAAATTCGCGGCAAGGAAGCGCAGACCGCCAGGCAGTTCCTGCGTGACAAGCGCAAGGGCGCGGATGTTGATATTACCGTGCTGACCCGACAGAACATGTCCGAGCTGGGCCGGTTCGCTGTCACGGAGAATATTACCGAGGTGGGCGCCTTTAAAACGCCGACCCTGCGTAACATTGAAAAGACGGCACCCTACATGCACGACGGCAGTCTCGAAACCCTGGCTGATGTGGTGGACTTTTACAACAATGGCGGCCGGGTAAAGGAAACCGACCCGCTGTCCGGTTTCCTGAGTGGCGGTATTCGACCGCTTGGCCTGAACGACGAAGAGAAAAATGATCTTGTCGAATTCATGAAAGCGCTGACCAGTCCTGACCTGGACCGCTTCACCAAACGTTGAGGAGAACGTCATGAGCAACAACAGTCGTCGAAATTTTCTGAAGCAGAGTGGCGCGCTGCTGGCCGCCAGCACGCTTCCCCTTACTATGGTGGAACTGGCGTTTGGCAAGGGCAGTGAGGACAGGTTCACGTTTGCCTATATTTCCGATTCGCACATCACCCAGATCAAGGGCAACAGCTTTGTGCACAACTGGGATCGTGGCCTGATCCGCGCGGTAGCGGAAGCCAATCTGCTGGACCCGCGGCCGGACTTCGTGTTTTACGGTGGTGACATTGCCCAGCTGGGCAAGCCGGAAGAAATCGATCACGGCCTCGAAATCCTTGGTGGCCTGCGCGGCAAGCTGCACTATGTCATGGGTGAGCACGACTACTACGTCGACCTCGGCGAGTACTGGCGCAAGCAACTGGGCCCGGACCACTACAGTTTTGACCACAAGGGTGTGCACTTCGTGGTACTCAACAGCATCCTGACCCACGAAAGCTGGATGCACAGGAAATGGGATTCCGGCATGGACCGCATGAAGCAGATGGCGCGCCTGGATAACCCGGACGGACAGCCCTTCATGGTTGGTGACACGCAGCGTGAGTGGTTAAAGAAGGACCTGGACAAGGTCAGCAAGGATACACCGGTGGTGGTGTTTTCCCACTCGCCCCTGCAGAAGATCTACAAGGGCTGGAACTTCTGGACTGACGATGCCGAACAGGTACAGGCATTACTCAAGCCGTTCGACAAGGTGACGGTGCTGTACGGGCATGTGCACCAGATACAGACCAACCAGATCGGTAACATCAGTTTCCACTCGGCGATGGCAACGGCCTGGCCCTGGCCCTACCCGGAGAGCTACCGGCAAAAAGCCAGTTACCTGCCGAAGCTGACGGTCCATATGAACCGGGCCGATCCGTTCTTTGAGCGCGATGCGACCGGCTGGCAGTTTATCGATGTGCACAGTGGACGGGTGGATATGAATTACATCCTGCCCGACAACACCAATCGCAGGGTCGTGTATGACGAGAAGGCCGGGCATCCCGTGGACACGAAGTACCAGGCACCGGCCAACCGTATTCCACCCCAGAAACACTTTTAACAGGGAGCAGCTGATGATGAAGAAAAAATCCATTCGAGGTCTCGCGGCGGTTGCATCCATGTTACTGGCCACACAGATTACCTTCGTACAGGCCGATGAGTTTACCGATGAAGACCTTGCGCGCTGGCAGCAGGAATACATGGCGGTAGTCAAAAAGGGCGATAAACTGTTTCACGGCGGTTTGGCCAGCAACAACACGGTGTCCTGCGACCAGTGCCATCCCAATGCCAGCAATACCCATCCGGAGACCTATCCGAAGTTCCAGCAACAGCTGGGTCGGGTGGCGGAACTGTGGGAGATGATCAACTGGTGTATCGAAAACCCGCTGGAAAGCAAACCGCTGGCGGCCGACGACCCGCGCATGATCGCCCTGCAGGCGTATATCGCCGAGGAGCGCAAGGGCGCTGTGCTGGCGCCGGGTAAGCACTGACGGGTAGTGGATTTCCTGCTGGAGCGGGACAGCGCAGTCGACTATGATGCGCCGGGTGTCCCTGGGCCTGCTCAACAAACTGCGCATGCAACTCCGCTTCCGTCGCTACCGCCGGCGCAAGGAAGCAGCGGAAATCCGTTTCATGCAGTCACTGCCGCTCAGCGGGCGGACGGTGATCGATATTGGCGCCAACAAGGGCGTGTACAGTTACTGGTTGTCCCGCTCGGCAGGCCCGCAGGGCCGGGTGATTGCCTTCGAGCCGCAACCTGAACTTGAACAACACCTGCGGGATGTTGTTAGCGGTTTTGCCTTGTCCAACGTCGAACTGATCGCCAGCGCCCTGTCGGCGCAGCCCGGTGAGGCGTGCCTGTACCGCCGCTGTGTCGGTGCGGGCGATGCCTCGTTCGAGGCCATGCCGGGGGCTGAAACTGTCACGGTACCTTGCACCACGCTGGATGATTTTGTCGCGACGTCCGGTGTCGGCGATGTGGCCTACATCAAGTGTGATGTTGAAGGACACGAACTGGCGGTGATGCAGGGTGCTGAACACACACTGAAACGCTGGATGCCGGTATTGCAGGTGGAGTGTCACCACCGCGAGGCTGCGCAGGGCGATTTGTTCGCGTTCCTGGCAGGGCTGGGCTATGAAGGGTTTTTCATCCACCACGGGCGGCGTATCCCGTGTGCCGAATTCGATCGTCATCCCTGCCGCAAGGCGACCACCGATCACCGCAACTACCTGTTCGTTTCCGCCCCCGTGCGTGGCGGAGAAACAAACCCGGACGGGTAGTGTATAATACTGGGTTTTATCGTTCCCGTGACGAAAAATCCATGATATTCAGCGTGTCAGGGGAACCTTGATGAAACCGCCATGCCGGCGCAGGCCGGCATCCAGATCCATAATATTGACATTTTGAGCATGCCTTACCAGACCGACGATCTGAGAATTGTTGAAATGCGCGAAGTGGTTCCCTACGCGGAACTGCAGGCCGAATTCCCGGTAACGGAGGCGGCTGCGCGCACCACCCACGACACCCGCCAGGCGATTCACCGCATTCTCCACGGTGAGGATGACCGGATGCTGGTTATTGTCGGCCCCTGTTCCATCCATGATCCTGCCGCGGCACTGGAATACGGTGACCGCCTCAAGGCCGTGCGTGAGCGCCTTGCCGATGATCTGCTGATTGTGATGCGTGTGTATTTTGAGAAGCCACGCACCACGGTCGGCTGGAAGGGCCTGATCAACGACCCGGGTCTGGATGGCAGTTTCAATATCAACAAGGGTTTGAGGCTGGCGCGAAAACTGTTGCTTGATCTGAATGACAATGGCGTTCCTGCTGCAACCGAATACCTTGACCTCATGTCGCCGCAGTATGTTTCGGACCTGATCAGCTGGGGCGCGATCGGTGCGCGTACCACGGAGAGTCAGGTGCATCGCGAACTGGCATCGGGGCTGTCCTGCGCCGTGGGCTTCAAGAACGGCACGGACGGCAGTATGACGATCGCCATCGATGCGATTCGTTCCGCTTCGCAACCGCACAACTTTCTGGCACTGACCAAGCAGGGACACTCGGCCATCTTCTCAACGGCCGGTAATGAAGACTGTCACATCATCCTGCGCGGTGGCCGTGAACCGAACTATGACGCCGCCGGTGTGGCCGCTGCATCGGACCAGCTGGAAAAAGCCGGGTTGCCGGCACGCCTGATGATCGATTTCAGTCATGGTAACAGCAGCAAACAGTTCCAGCGCCAGTTGCTCGTTGGCGAAGACGTGGCAGGACAGGTTGCAGCCGGCGACGAGCGCATTATCGGCGCGATGATCGAAAGCCACCTCCGGGAGGGGCGTCAGGATTGTGTGCCGGGTGCGGAACTGGAGTATGGCATGAGTATCACCGATGCCTGCATCGGCTGGGATGATACGCTACCGCTGCTGGACACGCTTGCTGACGCGGTGCGCAGCCGGCGGGAGCAGAAAATGCAGGCATCAGCCTCAGGAGCATCCGCCTAGAACTACCGTCATGCCGGCGTATGCCGGCATCCAGTACTACCCCGCCAGCTTGCGTTCCCAGTCGAGCGATGTCTTGACGATGAAGTCGAGATCGTCGTAGCGTGGTGTCCAGCCCAGTACATCGCGCGCCCTGTCCGCCTTTGCGATCAACGCTGGCGGGTCACCGGCGCGGCGTGCTTCCTCGATAACCCTGATCGGCGTGCCATTGGCGCGGTTCACGGCATCGATCACTTCCCTGACGCTGTAACCGTGGCCATAGCCGCAATTCAGCGTCACGGAGTCGCCGCCCCCGGCCAGGTAGTCCACGGCCTTGATATGCGCATCGGCCAGGTCATCGACGTGGATATAGTCGCGTACGCCGGTACCGTCCGCTGTCGGGTAGTCGGTGCCGAAGACATAGAGCTGTTCACGCTTGCCGACGGCAACTTCGGCCGCCACCTTGATCAGCAGCGTGGCCTTTTCCGTGGACTGACCAATACGACCTTCCGGGTCGGAACCGGCCACGTTGAAATAACGCAGAATTACGTGGCGCATATCGGTGGCCTCGCCGAGATCGCGCAGCATCATCTCGCTCATCAGTTTTGAGGCGCCATAGGGGTTGATGGGCGACAGCGGGCTGTCTTCGGTGCATAGCGAATCGTCGGGAATGCCATACACGGCTGCCGTCGAGGAAAAGATGAAATGTTTTACCCCGGCTTCCGAGCAGCACTCGAGCAGGCTGCGGGTGCAGCAGGTGTTGTTGCCGTAGTACTTGAGCGGCTTCTCGACCGATTCCGGAACGATGGTGTGGGCGGCAAAGTGCAGCACGGTATCGACGTTATGCTCGGCGAGCAGTTTGCTGACCAGTGCCTTGTCACCGGTGTCGCCTTCAACAAAGTCGGCGCCGATCACGGCATTGCGGAAACCGGTGGAAAGATTGTCGAGTACGACCACCGGCCGCCCGGCCCCGGTCAAGGTACGTACTACATGACTGCCGATATAACCGGCGCCCCCCGTAACAAGAATTTTGCTGTCTGACACTGCGTGGTTTCCTTCGGTTCAGGTTTTGATGTGGCGCATCATAGCGGCATTTACCGCCAAATTCATGGGGCGTCGCCCTGGCGCTTGAGCATGGCGCGCATGGCGTGATCGGAATACATGTCGTCCAGCGACAGGGACTGGCCGTTCTCCGTCACAATACGCGCATGGAAGCGCTTGAGTTCGCGGGGTTCGCGCACACCGCAGGAGTGCGAAATAACCCCGATCTCATACACCATGTTTTTCACGTAGTTGGCCACGCGTTGCGCCTTGATCTTCGGCACCAGGCCTTTCTGCAGGCGGCGATCATGGGTGGTGATGCCGGTCGGGCAGTTGTTTTTGTTGCAGTTGAGTGCCTGGATGCAGCCCAGCGCGAACATGAAACCGCGCGCCGACACCACGAAGTCAGCGCCCACACACAGTGCCCAGGCCACTTCCGCGGGGGTAACCAGTTTGCCCGAAGCAATCACCTTGACGCGGTCTTTCAGGCCGTGCTCGCTGAGTTTATCGGTGACCAGCGGCAGGCTTTCCTGGATGGGCAGGCCCATATAGTCCATCAGGCTCATGGGGGAGGCACCGGTACCGCCGTCAGCGCTGTCGATGGTGATGAAGTCGGGTGCGGCCTGCTGGCCGCGTTTGTTGATTTCGCGAAACAGTTCGTCCAGCCAGCCGTAGGCGCCGATAACAGCCTTGAAGCCGACCGGCTTGCCGGTCACTGTGCGGATACGTTCGATCATGTCCAGCAGGTCGGCGGTGGAGTTGATATCCGGGTGACGATTGGGGCTGATGGAATCCTGGCCAACGGGGATGCCGCGGATCTGTGCAATTTCCTCTGTTACCTTGACGGCGGGCAGAATGCCGCCCTTGCCGGGCTTGGCGCCCTGGCTGAGTTTGATTTCGAACATCCTGACCTGCTCGTGTGCGGCAACCTCGCGCAACCTGTCGTCGCTGAGATTGCCGTGCTCATCGCGGACACCGTATTTTGCCGTGCCAATCTGGAACACAATGTCAGCGCCACCTTCGAGATGATAGGGCGACAGGCCACCTTCCCCGGTATTCATCCAGCAACCACTCTTTGCCGCACCGGCTGACAGCGCCTGCACGGCGGGCTTCGAGAGCGCGCCGTAGCTCATGCCGGATATGTTGAACAGTGAATCGGTGATGTAGGGTTTTTCGCAGTCCGGGCCAATGGTGACTTCACGTGTCTTTGCCGCGTCGGTGCCCAGTGTCGGGAACGGACAATTGACAAAAAGCACCGTTCCGGGCGGGGACAGGCTGCGGGTCGAGCCGAACGCGGTCGTGTTATCAAGGTCCTTTGCGGCGCGGTAGACCCACGAACGGTCAGCGCGGTTGAAGGGCATTTCCTCGCGATCCATGGCGAAGAAATACTGGCGGAAGAATTTGCCCAGCTCTTCAAAAAAGTAGCGGAAATGTGCAATGACCGGGTAATTACGGCGGATGGCCTGTTTGGTCTGGGTAACATCGACGATGTAGACAATAACCAGACTGATGATGACCAGTCCCACCAGAATGACAAAAAACGACGCCATAAACTCCAGTGCGAGGAACATAAAGCCTGTGTCCGGCATGCTCATTTTCAACATTCTCCCTGTTTTTATCCGTCCCGTGTGTCATCTAACCGGCTTAACGGCAAATTACCGCAACATTGTAGCCTGAGCACTTCGGAAATCTGGTTTTTTCACTACAATGGCGGGCATGAGTATAGATCCTGGCCGTATTTCCGTGGCGCCGATGCTGGACTGGACCGACCGCCACTGCCGCTATTTCCTGCGTCTGGTCGCACCTTCGGCGCGGCTGTTTACCGAGATGATCACCACCGGCGCACTGGCACACGGCGATCGTGAACGGTTTCTGCGTCACGATCCGGCGGAACACCCGCTTGCCATTCAGCTGGGGGGGAGTGACCCGCAGGCGCTGGCGCAGTGTGCCGTCTGGTCGGAACAGGCGGGCTTCGACGAAGTGAATCTCAATGTTGGTTGCCCGAGTGACCGGGTGCAGTCGGGGCGTTTTGGTGCCTGCCTGATGCTGGAGCCGGGTACGGTGGCGGCATCTGTTTCCGCCATGCGTGAAGCCGTGGATATTCCGGTGACGGTCAAGTGCCGCCTTGGTGTGGATGAGTACGACAGTTACGCGATCCTGCATGACTTTAGCGCACAACTGGTCGAAGCCGGGGTGTCGCGGCTGTATGTGCATGCACGCAAGGCCTGGCTGAAGGGCCTCAGTCCCAAACAGAATCGCGAACTGCCGCCGCTCGATTACCAACGCGTGTACCGCCTGAAGCAGGATTTTCCCGGGCTGGAGATTCACCTCAATGGCGGTGTGACGCGCCTGGAAGAGGTTGTGACACACCTGCAACAGGTCGATGGCGTGATGATCGGTCGCGAGGCGTATCACAACCCCTGGCTGCTGGCGCGGCTTGAAGCAGGACTCTCCGGCAGTTCAGACTTGCCCACGCGCCATGAGGTCGTTTCCCGCCTGTTGGCCTATGTGGAAAAACAACAGCAAGAGGGCGTGCGGTTACACGCCATCACCCGCCACATTCTCGGACTGTTCCAGGGTTGTCCCGGCGCGCGCGCCTGGCGGCGTACCCTGAGTGAACAGGCGCATCAGCCAGGTGCGGGTGTCGAAGTCATCGAGCGGGCGCTCGCGATGACGAATTAATCATACTTTCCCTAAAGGTATGACTGAATCCACTGCCTGAGCGCCCGTGCGTCCATGGCGCCGGCCTGACGCGCGACTTCACGCCCGTTTTTGAACACGGCGAGCGTGGGGATGCTGCGGATGCCGTATTTCGCCGCAGTCTGTTGTGCCTGTTCGGTATTGAGTTTGGCGAGGCGTACCCGTGGTTCGAGCTGTGCGGCAGCGGATTCGAAATGCGGTGCCATCATTTTGCACGGGCCGCACCAGGATGCCCAGAAATCCACCACCACGGGGATGTCGTTTTTGCTGATATGGCGGGCAAAGTTCCCATCCATCAGTTCAACCGGTTGCCCGGTGAATAACGGACGTTTGCATTTACCGCAGGTCGGTTTGTTATCGAGCCGGTCCGCGGGGATACGGTTGATGGTATTGCAGTGCGGGCAGACCAGATGAATCGGTTGTGTCACGGGCAGTTGCTCCCTGTCTGAGTACGGTTGCTACCCAGATGGGGATGAATCCGGTGGATTCAAGGCGGTTAATGCGCTTGCGGGTTCCTGTCGAGGCTTTTCGAGACGATTTCAAAGACATCCCTGGACAACCCCTCGCAGGACAGGATGCGTTCCAGCTGTTGTGTCATGAGCTGCTGGCGGGCCGGATCGTAACGCTTCCAGCGGCTCAGGGCGCTGACCAGGCGGGCGGCAACCTGCGGGTTCATGGGATCCAGTTCAAGTACACGGTCGGCGAGGAAGCGGTAACCGCGTCCGTCGGCGGCGTGGAAGCGTACCGGGTTACCCTGGCAGAAGCGCCCGATCAGTGCGCGCACCTTGTTGGGGTTCTTCAGGGTAAAGGCCGGGTGCTCAAGCAGCGCAGTCACGCGCTCCAGCGTATCGGGCAGGCGCGATCCCGCCTGGATAGCGAACCACTTGTCGACCACCTGCGGGTCGTGTTTCCATTGTGTGTAAAACTGTTCCAGCGCCTGTTCGCGTTCGGGCAGATCGTGTTGCGCCAGGGTGTTGAGGGCCGCCAGGGTGTCCGTCATGTTACCGGACTGTTCAAACTGTTGCAGGCACATGGCCCGGGCCTGTGGGTTTCCACTTTCCAGCATCCACGAAAGGCACAGGTTTTTCAGCGAGCGTTGCGCCATGGATGCTGCATCAAACCGGTAGGCCGCATCGCTTTGCAGTGCCTGGTAGCGCGCGGCAAAGTCATCGTAGAGTTGTTCGGCGAGGGTCTCCCTGAAATACATACGTGCAGCATGAATGGCGTCGACATCGACGCTTTCACACTGGTCTGCCAGGTAGGCTTCGGACGGCAGGCTCAGTGCCTGTGCAATCAGGGCCATGTCCAGTTGCGGGTCGTTAAGCGTGGCGCGGAACGCCTCGATCACGGTTGCATTGATGTTTAACGGCTGTTGCTTTTGCGAGGCATCGACCAGCCCCAGAAGGACATCGATGGCCAGCGTTTGTCCGGCATCCCAGCGGTTGAACGGGTCCGTGTCGTTGGCGAACAGGAAAGCGAGCGTTTGTTCGTCATGCGGCATGGCAAGGCGTACCGGCGCCGAGAAGCCGCGCAGCAGTGAGGGCACGGGTTTGTCTGCGATGTTGGTGAAGGTGAAAGATTGTTCCTGTTCGCGCAGTTCCAGCAGGATTTCCTGCCGCGCTGCGGTCGTGTCCGGACTGCCTTCGAGCTGCAGGGGCAGCGCAGCGCCATCCGCAGACAGCAGCGCAGTCAGCACCGGTATATGGAAGGGCTGTTTGTGCGGCTGTCCCGGGGTGGCGGGGCAGTGCTGGCGCAGTGTCAGCTGATAGCGCTGTTGTTGTGCATCGTAGTGTTCTTCAACCTCGATGACAGGTGTGCCGGCCTGGCTGTACCAGCGCTTGAACTGTGTCAGGTCGAGCCCGCTGGCGTGTTCCATGGCGGCGACAAAGTCATCGGTCGTCACGGCCTGGCCATCGTGGCGGTCGAAATACAGGTCACAGGCCTGGCGAAAGGTTTCCGCGCCGAGCAGCGTACGGATCATGCGCACCACTTCGGCGCCCTTGTTGTAGACCGTGACCGTGTAAAAGTTGCTGATCTCGATATAACTGTCGGGCCGTACCGGGTGTGCCATCGGGCTGGCGTCCTGGGCGAACTGGTGTGCACGCAGGACGTTGACGTCATCGATGCGCTTCACTGGCCGCGAGTTCAGGTCAGCACTGAATTGCTGGTCACGGAACACGGTAAAGCCTTCCTTGAGGCTGAGCTGGAACCAGTCTCGGCAGGTGACCCGGTTGCCGGACCAGTTATGGAAGTACTCGTGGCCGATAATGCTCTGGATGTTGTAGTAGTCAGCGTCCGTGGCCGTCTGCGGGCTGGCCAGTACACAGGACGCATTGAAGATGTTGAGGCCCTTGTTCTCCATCGCGCCCATGTTGAAATCGTTGACCGCCACGATCATGAAAATATCCAGGTCGTACTCGCGACCGAAGCTATCTTCATCCCAGCGCATGGCCTGTTTGAGCGAGGTCATGGCGTGACCGCACTTGTGGCGGTTTTCAGGTTCCACGTACAGGCGGAGATCGACCTTGCGGCCGGAACGGGTGGTGAACTCGTCCTCGATGCAGGTCAGATCGCCCGCCACCAGCGCAAACAGGTAACTGGGTTTGGGAAACGGGTCTTCCCAGCTGACCCAGTGACGGCCGTCATCGAGTTCGCCCTGTTGCACCGGGTTGCCATTGGATAGCAGTACCGGGTAGCGCGCCTTGTCGGCAACCAGGGTGGTGGTGTAGCGCGCCATGACATCGGGACGATCGGGAAACCAGGTGATGCGTCGGAAGCCTTCGGCTTCACACTGGGTGCAGAACATATTGCTGGAAACATACAGGCCTTCCAGTGCGGTATTGCTGTCCGGGTGGATACGGGTTTCAACCTCAACGACAGCACGTTCAGGCATGTTTTTCAGGGCCAGCGTCTCATCCTCGATGACCAGGCTGTCGAGGTCGCGTTCAACACCGTCAACGCTCAGGCCGACGAGTTCCAGATCCTTTCCATACAGTGTCAGCACATCGCATTCAACGCTGCAGGCCGGGTTGCGCCTGACGGCCATGCGGCATTGCACGCGTGTATCGGCCGCTTCCAGCTCAAAGCGCAGCGCTACCGTTTCAACCAGGTAGGCGGGCGGACGGTAGTCAGACAGGTGTATCGCGCGCGGCGTCGAAGGTGTGCCTTGTTTGGCGGGTTGGGCCATGGTGTCATCCAGTGGGACAGTCAGCAGAGTGCGCCATTGTAGTGATCGCGGCTGGCTACCGCCACAGGGCTAGAGTGCGCGCAGTGCCGTCAGGATATCCTCGGGTTCCATACGTGATGTGTAGTTTTTATCAATGTGCGCGGCACGCACGGTTCCCTCCCGGTCGATAACGTAGGTGGCAGGTAGCGGCAATTGCCAGCTGTCGTCCTGGTTGGCGGCGGGCAGGTCAAGGCCCCATTCCAGGTACAGGGGGCGCAGGGTTTCGTGGACGTCCATGATGAGGCCGTAGTCAGACGCGATGCTGTTGTGCAGGTCGGACAGGACATCGAATGACAGGTTGAGTTTTTCCGCATGTGTCAGCGAGCTGTCCGGGCGTTCCGGGGAAATGGCGATCAGGCGGGCATTGCAGGCCTTGATGTCGTCCATGCGCTGCTGCAGGGCATTCAGTTCCAGGTTGCAGAACGGGCACCATGAGCCGCGGTAGAAACTCAGTACCACCGGACCGTCGCTCAGGGCATCAGCGAGTGTCAGTTCACCGCCGCGCACGGAAGGCAGGGTGAAATCCGGTGCCTTGTCGCCGGATGTTACTGCGCTGGCGCCGGTATCCGATGCAAGGAGGTCTTCAAAGGCCTTGCCGACAATTTGCTGCTGGTCCTGCGGCAGATTGGCGACGAAGGCTTCGAGTGTCTGGCGGGTTTGTTGCGAGAGGGTTGGCTGGCTCATTTTGGTGCGCTCCGTGGATAGTCAGTAAGCTAACTTGTTTCAGGGGGTGAAAAAAGCACCCGGATCTACAATCCGAGCAACCATTTCCGCGTACGTTCAACCATTCTGTCAATGATTTCCGGATCATTAAGTCCGTTTGCTATCAGACACATGCCCTGTAAATTTGAAGTAAATTGCAGGGCCAGGTCCTGCGCATCCGGGCGGTCCATTTCGATAAACTGCTGCTCGGACCACTCCAGCGTCACCTTCAGAAGTGAACCCGACATTTCTTTCAGCCGGGTGTCGGAGCGTCGTAATTCGTAGGACAGGGTACCGAGTGTGCAACCGCACTCGGCCAGTTCGGCCCGGTTGAGAACGGGGTATTCGAGGAATTTCAGCAGTCGGTCCCTGGGGCTGGCTTGTTTTGAACAGGTGACCAGCCACTCACGGGCAGTGTCAATCCGTGTCCGGACGATGGTTTCACCGATTTCTTCCTTGGTTTTGAAGTAGTAATAGACGTTTCCGAGCGGCACGCGGGCCTCTTTGGCAATATCCGAGAGCGTGGTTTGTTTGAAACCCTGGCGTAGAATCAGCCGGTCTGCTGAATCAATCAGACGTTCACGCTTGTCGCTGGTTCTTCCCATAAGTAACAATAATTCCTGTAGGTCTATTCAGGCACCATAATTGTGCACTCAGGCGTCAATTGCAAGCCAGTCAGACGGGGTTGAATATCAGAGCGGGTCTGAAAGTGCTTTTGCCTTGAACAATAACAAGATACTGTTAGCCTATACGTTCGTCCAGCCTGGGTCTTACACAGGTCGTACCAGCGGGAGCAGGGGAGAAGCAGGGTATGTCCATCATGGATTTCGACTATATCGAGGCCGTCACACAGGCCGATTCAGTGGATGCCCTGCATAAAGCCTGTGCAGCGCTGTGTGAGGCCTATGAGTTTGACCGTTTCATCTACGGTGCCCGCATCCCTACCTCGTTTGTTAAACCGTATTTTATTTTTATCAGTGGTTACCCGAAGGAATGGCGGGATCATTATACCCGCAACAATTACATGGTCGTCGACCCAACGGTCGAATATTGCGCCCACCACGTCACCCCGTATCACTGGGATGGAGAAAGCCTTGGGAACTCCGGCAATGATGAGATCCGGCGCTTCATGAGTGAGGCACATGACTTCGGCATAAAGAGCGGTGTCAGCTTTCCTGTGCATACTGCGCAGGGCGACTTTGCCATGCTGAGTTTTGCCAGTGAGCACACACGTGTTGCTTCCGGGCCGCGTCTACAGCGGGTGATGCCGATCGGGCAGTTGTTTACGGCCTATCTTCACGAAGCGGTGCGCCGTGTCTTTGACTCTGATGTATTGACGCTCAGCAAGGTGGATCTCACCGGCCGTGAAAAGGAATGCCTGCTATGGGCAACCGAGGGCAAGACGGCCTGGGAAACCTCGCAGATTCTCAGTATTTCCGAGCGTACCGTCACCTTCCATCTTCAGAATGTTCAACACAAGCTGGGTGTCAACAACCGTCAGCAGGCGGTTGCCCGCGCGGTTGCGCTGGGTATCATTGAACCGCAATTTGTTTGACTTTCTAACCAGTGTGCGTTCATAAATTCAGGATGATTTCTCTCGCAAAGACGCAGAGCGCGCAAAGATACAAGAGATTGTTTTAATTCCTGGTGTGCCCTGCGTCTTTGCGAGAGTGTATTGTTTGGGGGTGGATACTAATCCCTGCTGCAACCTGTTATATCTGACAGTTACACCTGACCGAGACAAACGATTAACTGTCCCCCGTGTTCACAGGGAGGACAGGCCATGTGCAAGATTCTACTGGGTGGCGGCGACGCCCCGCGTTTTGCTCCAAGTGTACTGCTGGATATGTTCGCATTCCGTCACCAGGTGTTTTACCGAAAGCTGGGATGGGAAGTACAGACACGCTACGAACTCGAATATGACGAATTCGATGATATGGATCCTGTCTACATGGTCGCCGAAGATGATGCCGGTGCGATGGAGGGTTGCTGGCGTCTGCTGCCCACCACGGGTCCTTACATGTTGCGGGATACCTTTCCCCGGCTCCTGGGCGGCGAACGGGCACCGAGTGACGATCACGTATGGGAGTTGAGCCGTTTTGCCGTTGCCACGAGCGAGGACGCTGCCGTTCAGCAGGCACCCCTGAATGACATCACCCTGAGCATGATCCGCAAGGTCTACGATTTCGCGATAGCCCACGATATCAGCGAATATGTCACCGTGACCAGCGTAGCACTGGAACGGCTTCTCAAACGCACGGGTTTGCCCATCCGTCGATTCGGCAACGGCAAGGCACAGCGTGTTGGAAAGGTACTGACCGTGGCCTGTCACGTGGACATTAACAATCAGTTCCGCGACGTGGTCTATCCCGACCACGACGCATTCACCCGGGCGGCCTGATCGTCCAGTGAGCAGTAATAAACCCAATATTCTCGTGGTCGGGGATGCCCGGGAAGCCGCAGCGCTTTTCAGCAGACCCGGCACCACGGGAGTCCGTTTTTCCCGTTGCGCAAAGGGCAACGACATGGCGACCTCGCTTCGCCAACCAGGACGGCGATATGACTGGATTCTGGTCAGTGCAGCGTCGTTTGACGGGGACGAAAAGGATTTAATCCGGTCCCTGAGCGCAACGGGATTTTTTACTTCGCAGGAAAGCCTTGTCGCGAACCGCTCGTGTGGCGTGGAGTGGCTTTCAGATGGCAGATTGCAGATGCATTGTTGCCGACAGCACATCCCGTCAAAGTCGTGCGCCAGTTCGCAGTATGAGGCGCCGGAGACTGATAGCTTGGTGTTCGAATATCAGGCGCCGGTAAAGCGCGTCAGGTAATACGGGCGGTCTTTAGAGTGAATATACGCGACGCATCTTTCTGGAAGGATATTGATTCCATATTCATGCTGAAGCAGGAACAGCCTGCAGGCGTACCCGGTGATGTGGCGGGTACAAAGTACTGTGACTACCACGCGCTGATGGATCGTTGTGAACAGGGACTGAAGCGGGCATTACGCACGGGGCGGGGCGTTATGTTGCTGGTTATCCGTTTCAGGCGAATCGGTAAAAGGCTTGGGGAAAAGGATGACAGGGTGCTGGAGCTGGCCTGTCAGCGTGTCTGCAGTTGTCTGAGGTCCTGCGATTCGGTCTGCAGGCTCGATGACGGCAGGCTGGCGATACTCACAGAGGATGTGGCAGAGCCCGGGCTGGCAGCCCTCATGATTGAAAAGCTGCATGCGGCCATTACGCCGTCCCTGCGTATCGGGAACACCCGGGTGAAACTGGCATTGTGTGTGGGGGTTGCATGCCACCCGCAGGACCGGGGAGATGCGATGCAACTGTGGCGGATGGCGGCATTGCGCGCAGGTCAGGCATATAAAAACTGCACGGATGCGGTAACCGCACCAGGGGTTGTTGCCGGAAATCACGCAATGGAGCATCACAAGGTGATCAGGGAGTTACATCAGGCCTACAGGAACGGTGAGTTTGTTGTGGTTTATCAGCCAGTGTTCGACATGGACAGTCGCAGGCTGGTCGGGATGGAAGCCTTGTTGCGCTGGCAACCGGACAAACAACATGCCTTGTACCCGGCGGAGTTCCTCGGCTTGCTGGAAGAGAGCGGCCTCATTGTCCCGATCGGCGAAAAAGTGCTGCACGACGCCTGTCAGTTCGCCGCCGAGTTGCAGAAAGCCGGACATGGCGGGGTGCGGATGTGTGTCAATATTTCAGGACGGCAACTGGAGGATGGCGGGTTTATCCTCTCGGTTCTGGATGCCATCTACGATGCGGATATTGCCCCGCAGCTGCTGCAACTGGAGTTGTCCGAACAGGTGTTGAAGGATCACGCCGGCACACTTTCACAACTGTTACCGGAAATCCGGCACACGGGTATCAGCATTGCGATTGATCACTTTGGTGTAACGGAACTGTCGCTGGCAGACCTGGTGCGGCTGCCGGTATCGCTGATCAAAATGGACCGCTCGCTGGTCGAGGGTGTGATGGACGATACTGTCGCCCGGGCGATTGTATCGGGGTCAATGGCCTTCGCACGTGGTGCCGGCATTGACGTCGCGGCCGTGGGCGTGGAAGCCGACGATCAGCTCAGCCTGCTGAATGGCATGGGCTTCAAGGAGGTCCAGGGGTGCCTGTTCGCTTCTCCCGGATCCGCCAGGGGTATCCTCGACGCATTGCCCGATAGATAGCGTTCAGGCGGCCAGCGTCCTGTCGCGGGCGCGGTTTTCCCACATGGATTGCGCCAGCTTGAGTGATGCTTCCTGCGTCTCTGCCTTACCCATGAGTTGCAGTGCGATGGCTGCCGTACTGATAACAGCCGCTTCACCATACTCATCCTCGATCTCGCCGCGCCACAGACGAGCCAGGCGCTGTACGTCGAGTTCATCGTCCTTGACGTGGCGCTGTTTGAACATGGCAGGCCATTCCTCTTCTGTCAGCTCACCGTGGTGGACACGTTGAACAAGACAGGGGATATCCGGGTTGCGTTCGATTTCTCCCCCTTCGCCCTTGATCACGGCAACGCGGGATTCGCCCAGCAATTGTGCCGCCTCCTGGTGTACCGGCCGGTAACCCGGGTGGAAAATGCCCTGCATGACATTCACCGCGCGAAAAGGGTTGATGCTGCGTGCCACAGTATGTACCGGTGAACGCAGCCCCATCAGCGGGCGCAGTTCGATGATGTCGTACATTTTCGGGCACAGGAATTCGATGTCCAGGTAAGCAAAGTTATCACGCTTCATGCGGCTGCAGGCCTCGGCAATGGAGGTGCAGGGAGCGATGCCGAGTGCATCCAGCACGTCGCGCGTATAGATGCGGCCATTGGTGTGGCCACTGGCGCCATGCATGAATACGGTGGTACCGTTTTCGGCCAGCAACAGCGTGGACAGAATGAACCACGGCAGGTGACGACGTTTGCCGGCATAGGACGACCAGTCCAGATCGACCTGTGGGGCGTCCCCTGGAATCTCGATACAGTCACGGGTGGCACGCACGAAACCGGCGACTTCCTCCGGTGTTTCCTCTTTCATCCGCATCAGCATCAGGAAAGCGCCCATCTGTACCGGTTCGACTTCGTCCCTCAGAATCATACACATGGCTTTCCAGGCTTCTTCCTCGGTCAGTGGACGGGCCCCGTTTTTCCCCTTGCCAATGATGCGGATGTATTCAGCAAAAGGATGTTCTTCGTAGGATGTCATCTGAACCATGGTCGTATCTCGCAGTGTGGAATCACGTAGAAAGTGTAAGGAAAACAATTTGATGCTGGCTAAAGGATAACGCCGAAAGGGTTTCGTTGGAAGTCGTGGTGTTCAGCCGCGAACCATTAGAATCAGAAAAATAACAAAGCCAATCACTGCGGCAATCGGCAGTAGTGCGGCTTTCCAGTCGTCGCCTGACCCTTTTGGGCCGTGCTTCATCATGTGGTTTGCGGCTGGCCACAACTTCACGATCATAATGATCAGGAAGATTGCCAGCAGGATTTTTGACCACATTGGCATAGTTCAGAACCCCGACAGGCAACAGGCCATGCCCGGAGACATGGCCTGCACGATTGCCAGGGAAGCCCTGATTAATTCGAAATTGTCATTCCGGCGCCGGCCGGAATCCAGAACATTCAACACCGTGGATCCCGGCCTGCGCCGGGATGACGAATTAATCAGACCTTCCCTGAATATTTACAGATCAGTCGCGCCCCGAGAAGGCGGACAACAGGTGCAACAGGGCAACAAACAGGTTGTACAGATTCAGGTACAGGCCCACGGTTGCGCGGATGTAGTTGGTTTCGCCACCGTTGACGATACGGCTGGTGTCAAACAGGATCAGGCCGCTCATCAGCATCACGATAGCCGCAGAAATGGTCAGCTGCAGTATCGGCATGGCCAGGAAGATATTGGCCACGGCAGCAATCAGTACCACGATCAGACCGGCGAACAGGAAGCCGCCCATGAAACTGAAGTCGCGCTTGCTGGTCAGCGCATAGCCTGACAGCCCCAGGAACACAATGCCGGTTCCGCCCAGCGCCGTGCCGACGATACGACCGCCGCCAGGGATGGCGAGGTAATAGCTGAGCATCGGTCCGAGTCCGAAGCCGAGCAGACCGGTAATGGCAAACACCACAAAAATGCCGGCCGTGGAATTCTGGGTGCGTGGCAGTACCAGCCAGATCAGCGCCAGTGCGCCAAGCGATGCGAACATCGACATGCCGGGGGAAACCGCCATGTTCATCGACAGGCCCGCCGTCAACGCACTGAACAGCAGCGTCATGGACAGTAATATATAGGTATTTTTCAGTACCTTATTGGTCGAAATGGCTGAGCCTTGCGACCGGATTACCGTGCTATCGATTCGATTCATTTGCTGTGACTTCCTCTTTTAACGAAATATTGAGATTCATTATACCCGAGTTGCCGGGTTTGACGAGCTATATGGGGTTAAGTTCCCGATTTTCAATGCAGGCTTCCCGAAACCGGGCCGAATCGTATATCCTTGCGCCTCTGCTTTCCGGAGAGGTGACTGAGCGGTTGAAAGTACCGGTCTTGAAAACCGGCGAGGGTTTACGCCCTCCGAGGGTTCGAATCCCTCCCTCTCCGCCATGTAACACCAAACACCCCAGGTAGCTCAGTTACCTGGGGTTTTTTGTATCTGCCAGCTGGAATGTGGTGTTACATTCTGGCGAGACATCAGGGTAGCAACCGCAGCATTTATTCAATGTATCTGGAATTGCTCCTTAATTCTATAGTATTGCCGTCCCTGAAATTGCTTGTGCGGCCTGGGCGAAATACCTCGCAAACTACCTGCAGTTCAAAGCATTAGCTTCGTGTTACAGGGGGTATAGTGGAATTTAAACTTGTACGGCAATCTGCCGTATATTATGGTAGCTATACCTTACGAATCACCCAGAGGGCAGGACGATGGCCACTGTAGTACGCGAACGTATCGAAATGCGAGTAGACGCGGAAACCAAGACGCTGGCGGAGCGCGCCTCAGCGGCGATGGGTTGTGCGTCGCTGACGGAGTTTATGGTACGGCTGATTCGCGAACACGCCCCGGAGATCTTGCAGCACGAGGCTTCAATCCACCTCGCCAATACGCAGTTTGATGCCTTTATTGAGGCTTGCAGCGATTCGGAACGCAAGCCCGGCCCGCGTATCCTTGAAGCGGCGAAACGACTGGACGAAGAAGGTTTCTGATTGGCGCTCACACAGGCGTTTGTTTTAGTCGAGCCTGACCGGCACGCTGTAAAAGTCTTCGACTGCGGAAAGCCGGCGATGAATCAGTTTCTGGCGCGCTTCGCGGCAAAGCATATGAAACTGGGCATTAGCTCGACATGGGTGTTGGCCGACGAAAATGCCACATCCAAAGCATCTGTTGCCGCCTATTACACGCTATCGACAGCCACGGTAACCCGCGAAGAAATCCCCATCAATAAGTGCTTGCCTCGCTATCCGGTTCCCGTTGTGTTGCTCGCCAGGCTCGCTACCGACCGTCGCTACCAGGGCCGTGGCCTTGGCGGAAAAACGCTGGTTTCGGCACTTCGTAAAAGTGTTGAACTAACCCATAGCGGTCTTCCTGCGGTAGGTGCAATCCTTGATGTATTGGACAGTGATGCGCTCGGTTTTTATCAGCATTATGAAATTTTTGAGCCATTCACGGATGATCCGATGCGACTCTTTGCTCCCATGGCGGTGCTACAACAGATCTAGTTCCCCTGGCGCGCTGCACCAGTTCATTGCCGAATCCCTCCCTCTCCGCCAACGTACTGAAAAACCACTTGTTGTCCAAAATTCTGCGGGATATCGCTGTTTGGCGACTGTGACGGGTTGTCGTGGGACAGGTGAGTAGCCGGATCACAAAACGCTTTTCAGACTGAAGATTCAGGCTGGACTGGCCGATAGTCTATGGTGTTTGGCAACATTCAACATCGGCTTAATGGATCACCAGGAATTTAAACGCTCAGGGTTACTGGCCTGGCTGCTGTCGCAGCCGGTCAACCGACTACTGGTATCGAGTTTTATCCTGGTTGCATTGATACCGGCAGTTTTTATTGCCGCGACGCTGTACAACACCGCGTGGAAAGACGCCTGGCGCGAAATCAACGAGAAGCATCAGCTGCTGGCCATGAACATGGCGGCACCCATATCCATTTACATCAATGACCACCGGGCTGCCCTGCGGCTACTCGCCGATGCCATGATGGAGCTGGATGGCACGCCCGATGCCGAGACACGCAAGCGGGACCTGGTGCGGCTGGCCCGTGATCAACTGACCGGTTTCCGTGCCCTGAGTATTGTGAGCCGTGACGGCGACATCCTGCTGAGTTCCCAGTCGGATGAATGGGTGCCGAAACACCGTGATGCCTACCTGAACGAAGCCTGTTTTATCAGCACCCGGGATACGGGTGAACCCAGACTCTCCGGGATACAGGCCAGTCCCCTGGACGGCAAACCGACGCTGGTTCTGAGTCAGCCGGTTAAAAACACAAAGGGTGCAATTGAGTCGGTACTGATCAGCGAGTTGCGTATCAGTCTGATCGAGAAATTACGTCGTAATATACACTTCGGGGAACGTGGCCACTCGGCCATTGTCGACCAGAACGGTCGCGTTATCGCCCACCCCAACCCCGACTGGATGAAGAGTATGCGTGATCTCTCACACCTTCCGGTGGTCAAGGCCATGATGGGCGGGAAAACGGGTGTCACCGAGTTCTATTCGCCTTTTGTTAAACAGAACATGGTCGCCGGTTATACCTCGGTACCGGACATCGGCTGGGGCATCATGGTGCCCCAGCCCAAATCCGAAATTGAGCACCAGGTGTACGTGCTGCTGTACCCGCAGCTTGCGTGGGGGTTGCTGGGTGTTGCACTGGCCATTGGTACCGGTATTGCGTTGACGCGCTGGATTACCCGACCGTTAAACAGACTGGCCGAGTATGCCAACGCCCTTGCCGGAAATGATTTTGAAGGTCGTGTGCCGGGTGCGGCAGCGGATGCCCCGCAGGAAATACGTCAGCTGAACCGGGTGCTCAGTGAAGTTATCAGCGGTCTGCAGGACTCGCGTGAAGAGTTTGATACTCTCAATCACTCATTGCACCAGCGGGTTGAAGAGGCTACGCGCGAACTGTCCGACGCAAACCTCGAACTGGCGCAACTGGCCAGTCGCGACCACCTGACAGATCTTGCCAACCGGCGTCATTTCGAACATCGCCTGACCGAGAGTCTGGGGCAACCGGGCAATGATGATGTACTGCTCTGCCTGCTGTTAATCGATGTCGATCACTTTAAATCGGTAAACGATCAGCACGGTCACGCTGCCGGCGATGCGGTGCTGACACAGGTTGCAAAAATTCTTCGTGAATCGACACGCCAGGAAGACCTGGTGGCGCGCTACGGCGGTGATGAATTTGTAATCAAGATGCATGCCACACGAGACATCAGCCGGCGTCGTGCTGAAGAAATTCTCGCCAGAGTTGAGTCCAGCACTTTTGTCTGGAAGGGCCGTCAAATCAACGTGACGCTCAGCATGGGGCTGTACTGTTACTCGGGTGCCGAGCTCAGCCACGATGAGTTGTTGCTGAAGGTCGACAAGGCCATGTACAAGGCAAAGAAGCGTGGCCGCAATTGTGTTGTCGAACTGGATGATGCCTGACACCCGTGCAAGTTCACGACAGGCTTCATTTCGATCGCTGGACGGTGTGAATATGTGGCGGCATAATCCAGCGGTCTGTTTGCGGTTTTTTGCGGGCAGATGCGCTTGCATTTCAAGGGATGAACTGCAATTTCAGTAAAACAGGGCACACAACCACAAGGAACGAGGGTTATGGAATCACAAATTCGTATTTTACTGGTTGATCACCAGTCACTGGTCCGTTGCGGCATACAGCGCCTGCTTGAGGACGATCCACAGTTTAGCGTTGTCGGAGAGGCCTCCAGCGGGGAGGAGGCCGTTGAGCTTTCACGCAGTATAAATCCGGACGTTGTACTGATGGACGTACAGATCCCCGGTATCGGCGGTATGGAGGCCACCCGGCGTATACGCCATGCCTGCGCGGACACCCGCGTGGTGGTGGTCACCGTCGAGGTGAATGATCCTTTCCCTGCCCAGTTGCTGGAAGCCGGGGCCTCCGGCTACCTGACCAAGCATTGCGATGTTGAGGAAATCACCGGTGCTATCCGTGCCGTTGCGCGCGGAGAGCGTTACATCAGTGCGGATATTGCCCGTGAGATGGCCCTGTCCATGCTGCCGGGCACGGCGCAGTCCCCGTTTGACCGGCTCTCGCAGCGCGAAATGCAGGTCATGCTGATGGTGACGCAGGGGCAGAGTGTGCACGATATTTCCGATCACCTGTGCCTGAGTCCAAAAACCGTCAGTACCTACCGTTATCGCCTGTATGACAAGCTGGGCGTCGAAAATGATGTGGAATTGACCCATATGGCCATTCGACATGGCATTGTGTCGTGTGCCGTACCAACCTGATGGGAACCAGGGGCGTTTTGAATTTGTAAGAAAATGGCGCATTTCCCTTAAGAAGTGCACAGAACTGTCGTTAAACCACAACAGGTCACAGAGACAGGCTGTAGTGCGATGGCGGTATTGCGTCCCTTTGCAAGGGCAGAAGACAACCCGGTGGATGTGTTGCTGGTTGATTCCCGTCGACTCGTGCGGCAGAGTATCCAGCGCCTGTTATCAGACTCTGACTACCTTGCCGTCAGCGGTGAAGCGTCCAGTTGTGATGAAGCCATACGCCTGGCGCGTACCCGCCCGCCACATGTCGTCATCCTTAATCTACCGGGGGCGAGTGTGGATATCCTCGATGGTGCCCGCAAACTTGGCCGCCAGTTCCCGGAAATCCGGGTACTGGTACTGGCAGACGAAGCGGACATCATTATCCAGGAACGCCTGCTGCAGGCCGGCGTTGCAGGTTGCATCAGTAGCGGGTGCTCACTGGCGGAACTGATTTCGGCGATTGATACTATCCTGTCCGGTGAGCGTTACCTGAGTGATGTGCTGGCGCAAAAACTGGCGGAACGTCGATTGCCCGGCCGGGCAGGTTCGCCGTTCGACCCGTTGACGCACCGTGAGATGCAGATTTTGCTGCTGGTGGTCGAGGGCAAGAATACCCGCAGCATTGCGCGTGCCCTGTGCCTGACGCAGAAAACCGTGAATGGCTATCGTCACCGACTGCTGGGCAAACTGTCTGTCGACACGGAAGTGGCGCTGACGCACCTGGCCATTCGCGAAGGGCTGATCCGCATCCCCCAAATCAGCTAGAATTCCCCGAAAACCTGAAACAGTTCCGTGATTTGCCGCTTTTCAGTGGTAATATCCGGCCATGGACGAAGTCGAGCAGTCTTCAGGATGGGGAAAATCATGAACGAACCGACACGTATACGCGCGCCGGAGTTGCCGGAAAATCTGGACTGGTTCAATACCGAAGAACCACTGACGCTTGCCAGTCAACGTGGCAAGGTGGTGTTGCTGGATTTCTGGACCTACTGCTGCATCAATTGCATGCACGTGTTGCCTGACCTGCACTATCTGCAGAACAAATACCCGGACAGTCTGACCGTGATTGGCATGCACTCGCCAAAATTCGAGAACGAGCGCGTCGGCGAGCAGCTGCAAAAAGCGATCAACCGGCACCACATCCGTCATCCCGTTGCCAATGACACCAAATTCCAGATGTGGCGCGCCTACGGCATCAAGGCATGGCCCTCGATTATTTTTATTGACCCGGAAGGCTACGTGGTGGGCATTCTCAGGGGAGAAGGCCGCCGTCAGCAACTTGATGAATTGATCCGCAAACATCTGGATGCGGCAGAAGAGAAGGGTGTGCTCGCACCTTCACCCTTGCCCGCGGCAGTTCGACCGGAACCGGAATCCCCGCTCAGTTTCCCCGGCAAGGTACTGGCAACACGGAACAACCTTTATATTGCTGACAGTGGGCGCAATCGCATTCTTGAGACCTACCACGACGGCAGGATACGGCGTATTTTCGGCAGCGGAACCGGTGGTATGCTGGATGGCAACGAAACCGCTGCCATGTTCAATAACCCGCAGGGCATGACCCTGGTGGGCGACTTCCTCTATGTCGCGGATACCGACAACCACGCCATCCGTCGCATCCATCTCAAGACGGGTGATGTCATGACACTGGCCGGTGACGGCAAGCAGGGTCGTTACGTGGCCGACAGCTTCCGTGAGCCGCTCGAAGCACAGCTCAATTCACCGTGGGACCTGACCTACCACGAGAGTAACCTGTACATTGCCATGGCCGGGCAACACCAGATCTGGCGGATGAACCTGAATCATCTTGCCATTGAACGCTTTGCCGGTTCCGGTCGTGAGGACATCGTCGACGGGCCGATCGAATCCGCCTGTTTTGCCCAGCCTTCGGGCATTACCGCGCTGGACAATACACTTTATATTGCCGATGCCGAGACCTCCGCGATCCGTGTCCTGCGTATCGAGCAGGGAACCGTGAGCACCCTGGTCGGCAAGGGTCTGTTTGATTTTGGTGATCGTGACGGTGTCGGGCAGGAAGCACGCCTGCAGCACCCGCTGGGTATAACGGTTGACCCGGAGCGTAATGCACTATGGATAGCGGATACGTTCAACTCAAAAATAAAGCGCATGGACCTGCTGGCCAACGAGGTCAGCAAGTTTAAATTCGGGGTCAGGCTTGATGAACCCGGCGGGCTCAGCCTGTTCCGCGACAAGCTGTTTATTGCCAATACCAATGCCCACCAGATTGTCATGCTTGACCTGAGCTCACGCATGGCCCAGGTGGTGAATGTCCGCGAACATGACTGAATACGTATTCGATGAAAATTGCCGGCGTTGCGAGCGGTTGAGTGGTTTCCTGCAACAGGTGTCGACGCAATACCCGGATTATTTCGCCCGCCCGGTGCCAGCGTTTGGCGACCCGGATGCTGGCTTGCTGATTGTCGGGCTGGCGCCTGGCATGCACGGCGCAAACCGCACCGGACGGCCATTCACCGGTGACCATGCAGGGATACTGTTGTATCGCACGTTGTATGAATGTGGTTTCAGCAACCAGCCGGAGTCGATAGCGGCTGATGACGCGTTACAGCTCAACAACTGCCGTATCACCAACGCGGTAAAGTGTCTGCCGCCCCAAAACAAGCCGATGACGCAGGAAATCAAACAGTGCAACGATTTCCTGCGCGCCGAGCTGTCCGCCATGCGCGCCGGCAGTGTGGTGCTGGCGCTTGGCAAAATTGCCCACGACGCTGTTCTGCGCAGTCTCGGTCTGCCGTTATCAAAGTACCGTTTTGCTCACGCCGCCGTGCATTCGCTGGAACCGTTCACACTGCTGGACTCCTACCATTGCAGCCGTTACAACACCCAGACGCGGCGCCTCACCGATGACATGTTCCGTGCGGTCTTCCAGCAGGCGCAAACACTGCTTGAGCACTGAACGGCACTTCAGGGCAGGGTCCGAATGAGCGCGAAGGACGACGAAACAGCCTTTGATGCCGGCAGTTTCCTGAAAAACCTGACCTCGCGCCCCGGTGTCTACCGCATGTTCGATGCGACCGGGCAGGTGTTGTATATCGGCAAGGCGCGTAACCTGAAAAAGCGTGTCTCCAGCTATTTCCGTGGCAGCGGACTGCCCCCCAAGACACGCGTGCTCATGAAACAGATGGCGCATGTCGAGGTCACGGTGACGGGCACGGAAGCCGAAGCGCTGTTGCTCGAGAACAACCTGATCAAGCTGCACCGGCCGCGCTACAACATTCTGCTCAGGGATGACAAGAGTTACCCCTATATCTATCTCAGTACCGAGGAAACCTTCCCGAGGCTGACGTTTCACCGTGGCGCACGCAAGGGCAAGGGCCGTTACTTCGGGCCTTACCCGAGTTCCGCTGCCGTGCGTGAAAGCCTGCACCTGCTGCAGAAGATGTTTCGTGTCCGGCAGTGTGAAAACAGTTTCTTCAGCAACCGCAGCCGCCCCTGTCTGCAGTACCAGATAAAGCGCTGTACCGCGCCTTGCGTGGGCCTGATATCGCCCGAGGACTATGCCCAGGATGTGCGTCATACCATCCTGTTTCTCGAAGGCAAAAGTACGCTGCTGAATACTGAGCTGGTGCGCAGGATGGAGGCGGCCGCGGCCGACCTGGACTATGAGCAGGCGGCCGTCTACCGTGACCAGATTGCGAGTCTCAGTCGCATACAGGAGCGCCAGTATGTCAGTGGCGAGTCCGGTGATCTGGATATTGTCGCAGTGGCAGTGTCCGGCGGGCTGGCCTGTGTGCAGGTATTTTTTATCCGCAACGGTATGAACCTCGGTAACAAGGTGTTCTTCCCGAGGATTCCACAGGACAGCAATGAACAGGACGTCCTGTCGGCCTTCGTTGCCCAGTACTACCTGGAGCACCCGGTTCCGGGGCGGATTCTGCTCAGCACCGAACTGGAAGATACAGCGCTTCTGACCGGTGCACTGAGCGAAAAGGCAAAACACAAGGTGCTGCTGTCCTCAAAGGTGCGTGGTGAACGTGCGCGCTGGCTGCAGATGGGCGTGGAGAATGCCGGCCAGGCGCTTGCCGCGCGCCTGGGCAGCCAGGCCGGCATGCAGCGGCGCCTGCAGCTGTTGCAGGAAATGCTGAAGCTCGATGCGGCGCCACAGCGTATCGAGTGCTTTGATATCAGTCACAGCCAGGGGGAGGGCACGGTGGCGTCGTGCGTGGTGTTTGACGCCGAGGGGCCGCGCAAGTCGGACTACCGGCGTTTCAACATCAGCGATATTACCCCGGGCGATGACTACGCCGCGATGGAGCAGGCGCTGTTGCGCCGCTACACCCGTCTGAAAAAGGAGGATGCACTTCTCCCTGAACTGTTGCTGATCGATGGCGGCAAAGGGCAGGTCAGTTCCGCGCAGAAAGTCATGGAAGAACTGCAAATCACGGAAATTATGCTGGTGGGCGTCGCCAAGGGGCCGGAGCGCCGTGCGGGCATGGAAATCCTGCATATCCCGGCCCAGCAACGCGAACTGGACCTTGCTCCGGATTCACCGGCCCTGCACCTGGTGCAGCAGATCCGCGACGAGGCGCATCGCTTTGCCATCACCGGTCATCGACAACGGCGTGCCAAAGCGCGCAATGTCTCCCCGCTGGAAGGCATACCCGGTGTCGGGCCACGCCGCCGGCAGCAGTTGCTCAAACACTTCGGCGGCATGCAGGAGGTGGCGCGCGCCGGTGTCGAGGACCTCGGCAAGGTGTCCGGCATCAGCCGTGAGCTGGCGCAAAAAATCTATGATACTTTCCACGGATAGGACACAATAAAAAGTATGCTCTGGACCATACCGAACATCCTGACCGTTTTTCGCATTGCGCTGATACCGGTGCTGGTGCTGGTGTATTACCTGCCGTTCAGCTGGGCGAACGTGGCCGTGACGGCACTGTTCGGGCTGGCCGCCATTACCGACTGGTTTGACGGCTACTTGGCGCGCAAACTGCAACAGGTGTCCCCGTTTGGCGCGTTCCTCGACCCGGTCGCCGACAAGCTGATCGTGGCCGTGGTACTGGTGCTGCTGGTACAGAGCAACCCGGCCTGGTGGTTCGTGGTGCCGGCGGCCGTCATTATCGGCCGGGAAATCGCGGTGTCGGCCTTGCGCGAATGGATGGCGGAAATCGGTGAGCGCGCCCAGGTGGCTGTTTCCGTTATCGGAAAAATCAAAACCACGGTGCAAATGATTGCCCTGCTGCTGCTGCTCTACCATGCCCCGATCGGACCGTTGCCGACGCGGGAACTGGGGATCACCCTGCTGTATCTG